>CAZJVM010000096.1:5439-7863 GCA_964549305.1 uncultured bacterium | reverse complement strand
TCTGTCAGCTTTATTTGCCGTGAAACCCTCTCATCTAATAACTTTGCAACTCCAAGATAGACATAATAACGTATGTTTTCTGGGATATTTTTTTCTATGGAAAAGGATAATTTCTCCATATAAGATTCATCTTTGACAATATTGGCCCCTAAAGAATAACCTATACCTTCATAGTAAAAGACCTTATATCTCTCATCAATATTATCAATCTGTTTTTGAATTTTACAATATTCTTCAAAATCTTTCTTCCAGATTAGACCTCTCGCATTTATGTGGCGGCCTAATCCGTAATAATATTGATTTCTATATGTATCATCTATTTTATTTGCTGATTCCAGATAATAATTGAACTCTTTCCCGAACCTTCTTCCGGCAAACCATCCTTGCCTGCTATAAGAAAAACCATTGATATCCCAACTTTTAACACCGTCATATTTTGCAATACTAAAATTATTGAGAACCCCTAATCCTATTAAAATTATGAAAACAATATATCCGGAAAAGCTGAATATATTATTTCTGCTTTTTGTTAAATCTGAAAGAGATACCGCAACAATTATAAAGAATAATGGATAAAGAGGAACCAGATATCTATAGGAGTAATAAATTGAACCTACAATATTTAAAGGCATCACGGAAAATGCAGACAAAATAAATACTGCGGAATAGATAATGGCATTTACTAAAAAAAAGAGTTCTTTAGGCATTTTCCTGGAGTCTAAGCTATTTTTAAAAATCAATGACTTTATCAAATCATATAATTGTTCATAATTTTTAATCATTATATAAATAAATGAAATTGCCAGTATCAGATAATAGAAATTATTAAATTTATTTGACGCTATTTGAGGAATATGCAGAAATTTCATCAGGAAAGGAACATCTGAAAAAATAAATTTAATCAATTTTTTAACAGAATAAATAATCAGGTCATTCTTGACAACATGAGACTGTAAAACTTCTAATCCACTGAATGAATGACGAAAATTGTATATTAACCAGGGACTAATACCTATTAAAAAAGAAGTAATAAAATATATAAACTTCTTCCTGAACAAAAACTTTTTATCAAATATGAACCAAAAAAATATGCATGTAATAAAACTTGGAATATAAGTATATGCAAAGAAAATAGAAAACCCTGTAGTCAATCCTAATGCTGAAATTAAAAATGGTGAATTGTTATTTTGAAAAATAATTTCAAAAAAAATAACAAAAGTCAGAAAAGAGAAAAAGATTGATTCATAATGATTCCCCCGGGTCATTAAAGAAGAACCTGTCAGAATGGAAGGAGACAAAATAAACAAAAGAGAAGCAAATACTGCCGTTTTCGTTTCAAAATATTTTTGAAGTAAAATAAAAAACAGAATCAAAATGCCTACAGAAAATGTCAATGCAGATAAACTTATTGAAAAGTAAGATTCGCCAAATAACAGAAAAAAAGGCACTGCTAAAAGAGATGAAACAATAGTTCCTCCGCAGTAAGCATCCTGTAAATAACTAAGCAGAGGCATTTTTAAACCATATATAATCTCCCTTACTACTGTACCTATATTTAATGAATCATAACTGACCTCATAGATACCGGTTGCCAATATTTGCAGTCGTGTTAAGATTAAAAGAGAAACCAGAAATAAAAGCCATAAATGATTTTTAAATTTCATTTTTAGATATAAGTAATATTATATTCTAAAACACAGCTTATTTAATTCTATAAACTGTTTAATTATCAATAAAAACTTTATTATTGCAATTAAAAAATAATTTTATTATTGAATACGTTATTTGTTAGAAAAAAAACAAATGCTTGATAAAAACATTTATAAGCTTAAAGACCACTGGAATGAAGTTTATCAATCAAAAGATATTGAAAAGCTCGGCTGGTATGAAGATGCACCGCTTCAGTCCCTTAATTTAATTAAGAAGTGCGGCATTTATAAAGATGATGAAATAATCGATGTGGGATGCGGCGCATCTCTGTTAATTGATAACCTTATAGATGAAGGATACGGAAAAATTACCGCCGTCGATATAAGTGAAGCTGCAATCAAAAAATTAAAAAAAAGACTTGGAGATGACAAAGCATCAAAGGTGAGATGGATTATTGATGACCTCGCCTCGCCAACAGAACTGATAAATCTGAAAAATATTTCATTGTGGCATGACCGCGCTGTGCTTCATTTTTTAACTGATGAGTCGGACAGAAATTCGTACAGGAAAATTCTCAAAAATGCTGTAAGAAAAAACGGTTATGTGATTATTGCAGCATTCTCATTAAAAGGCGCTAAAAAATGCAGCGGTCTTGATGTGCATCGTTATGATGAAAAAATGCTCGCAGATTTTTTAGGCAGTGATTTTACGCCCCTTGAGTATTTCGATTATGTCTATCAAATGCCCTCCGGCGATTTGCGCCCCTATGTTTAT
>CAZJVM010000096.1:4129-5339 GCA_964549305.1 uncultured bacterium | reverse complement strand
TCAAGCAATAACAGAGTGTTAATTGATGCAGGTTTAAGTTGGCACGAAATTTGCATTTTTCTCAATGATTTTTTCATAAACATTCATTTTTGATGGCAAGTTTTGATTTAGGAAAACTTATCTAACCATCAATCATAGCGTTTCTTCGCTGAAAGGGGGTGGGAGAAGGAGAGAAAAATCAATATCAGTAAATCAGCACTATCTTACCGGCAAATCATTAAAAAATATGAAGGAGGAAAAGATGAAAAACAGGAAGTTATCTAAGTTTGCATCTTTTTGTTTCACGTTTTTCTTAGTCATTGTATTTGTAGCCAGTACAGGTTTTGCAGAGCAGTTGAGTTATGATAGTGAATGGGGATACAGAATTGTCCTTCCGCGCGACCAGGACCCACAGGGTCTTTGGGGACCTTCCGGTTTGGCAATCGATTCCGCGGGAACTCTTTATGTGGCAGACAATGGAAACCACCGCATACAGAAATATGATACCAGCGGTAACTTCCTCGGTCTTCTTACCGAATGTCCCGACCTGATTCTCGCCGACCAGAAGCATTGTTCCGACCCGGGCGAAATCAAGGGTCCCGTCGATGTTGCAGTTGACCCCACAGGACAGTATGTTTATACAGTAGGCGCTGTGTGGAATATTGTGAGTAAATTCAATACCGCCGACCCCGCGCCCAATAATTTCGAGCTTAGCTGGGGATTCGACCCGGTTCAAAACAATGTTGTAGCCGATTTTATGAGAGAACCGTCAGGCGTTGCCGTTGACGAAGACGGTGATGTCTATGTGGCAGATGTATGGGCATCGGCAATCTGGAAATTCGACTCTATGGGAAATCTCCTTTCAATGATTACGCATCCTTATTTAAGCGGCGAGGATTTTATGCCAACGGGTATTGAAACTGCAGATGACGGCATCTATGTGACAGATTTTTTAAATAGCAAAGTTTATCGCTTTAAATATAACGGTAAATTAAAGGATACCTGGGGAGGTAACGGCGTTGCTGCAGGTGAATTTACCTACCCTGCGTCAGTTGAAGTGGATGACAATGGAAATGTTTTAGTAGCAGATACTCTCAACAACCGAGTTCAGATTCTGAGTAACGGCACCTGGACAGTTTACAGCGGCGGAGTTACGGAAGGCACAATAGACAAACCTTTCGGAATAACAACCGACGGCGCGGGCAATGTTTATGTTGGCGATACATTCAAC
>CAZJVM010000096.1:0-4029 GCA_964549305.1 uncultured bacterium | reverse complement strand
TGCTATTCTCCCCTCCTGCAAACGCTGAATTTGAAACACAGCTCAGATTTGTATCTCCAAGTAAATGCGCGGAATGTCATCCGGAACACAATCCCGGGAAATGTAATCTCGTTGAAAGACATATCAACAAGCAAAACGCGAATTGCGCAACCTGCCATGACCCTTGTGTTGATGTGGCACCTGAACCTAATTTCAACCACTTTGAAGCAGTTTGCATCAATTGCCACAAGCATACACCTGAAGCCATACATAAAAAACACTTGAAGGAACATGACGAAGGTGATGATGATGACGAAGATTCAGATGACGAACACCACGGGAAAAAAGAAAAGAAAGAAGATAATGACGAAGGACTCGACTGCACAGCCTGTCATTCGGGCAATAAAGTTCTGATTGCCTATGACAGCAAACGCGGTTCAACCAAGATTTATGCAGAACAGCTTGGACAGGACCTTCTAAACAAGGGACATTATCAGGTTGACATCGGCAGGGTATTGAATCTCCTCGATACGGACATAACGGGCTATGACGGCATAGTTTTCGGAGGTCCCACTTACACAGGTATTCCACTTCAGGGACTGAAGAGATTCCTCGATGCCCAAAGATCGGATTTGGCTGGCAAACAGGTTGCTTATCTCTATAATTCAATCTCCGGCGGATTTACCGGTAACTCTTATCCATGGGTATTCTGGTATTTTGCAGACTTGCCATTGACCATTCAATATCCCGATATTTTCCCGCTCCAAAGCTACAGATGTTCCACATATCCTATATGCATGTCTGTGCCTTATTGGGTAGGATTGATGCCCGGCAGATATGTTCCGAGAAATACATTCCCAGGCGATTATCTGCCTATGGAATTGACCGGTTTCGGTGGCGAAGGTAAAAACTACCTTAGACCCGATGCCGCGACGGAATGGGCGCAGACTCTAATGGACTGCAACTTCTTCTCTGCTACACCGAGCGAACCTCCTGCAGTTACGGCAATCGCATCGGCTTCCAGCGTTGAGCAGGGAGAACCCATTCAGTTTATGGCAAATGTTGCAAACCCTGTGGGCAATCTCACCTATTCGTGGGATTTCGGCGACGGCAACACGAGCACCCTTGCAAGCCCGATTCACACATACGGTTGCAACGGTACATTCACAGTAAAACTTAAAGTCTTGGACGATGCTCTCGGATGTCCGGGACAGGATATTACTATCGTTACGGTAACAAAGCCCGCGGGCGATCCCATTACCTATGAATGCGATGTTCAGCCAGTGCTTACGCAATTCTGCTCAAGCTGTCACGGAGTCGCCTCACAAGGCGGACTTGACACGCGTTCCTGCGCTTCACTCGCACTTGGCGGAAATTCCGGTCCCGAGGTAGTTCCGGGCGACAGGTGGGCAAGCAGACTATATACGAGAATAATAGACAACACGATGCCTCCGGGCGGCGAGCCTCCTCCGTCAGCAGCGCAAACCGAAACAATCGGTCAATGGATTGACAGTCTCGATCCTAATTGTACACCGAGCAATATTTGTTCCTGTCCTATTCTGCCGTAAGGAGAAAGGCGGGATAGTATAAGATTATCAGGGCCCCGCACATCGGTGCGGGGTCTCTTTGGCACTCTATAATCCCGGGAACAAATAATTATGGATAAAAGGCAAGCCCGTATCGCGGTTCTTTTTACCGCGCTCGTGGTAGCGATGTTGGGGTTCGGAATTGTCATTCCGATTCTTCCCTTCTACATAGAAAAGTTCGGCGCAAGCGGAAGCGCGCTCGGACTGCTGATGGCTTCCTATGCCGTAATGCAGTTCATCTTTGCGCCGTTGTGGGGAAACCTTTCCGACCGCTACGGCAGAAAACCGATTCTCATAATCGGAATAATCGGCAACGCCCTCTCCCACCTGCTCTTCGGATTGTCCACCGAGCTTTGGATGCTCTTTTCTGCAAGGATTATGGGAGGAATTCTCTCCGCGGCGACAATGTCAACTGCAATGGCATACATAAGCGACTGCACATCCGATGAAAAGCGGGCGGACGGTATGGGAATCGTGAGAGCGGCGCTTGGCACGGGGATAATATGCGGTTCGGCAATCGGAGGGTGGTTTGCCTCCGTATCGCTTTCATTCCCGTTTTTTCTTGCCTCAGGCATATCGCTTCTTGCCGTAATACCCGTATCCATAGCGCTTCCCGAATCGCTTCCTCAGAAAAAACGGCGCAGAAGGAAATCTTTTTTACCGCAGTTGTCAGTCAATGCCGTTAACAAGGCACTCTTCGGGTCTATAGGTTTTCTTCTTCTGCTCGCATTCCTGTTAAGCGTTGGAATTACGGGTTTTGAGGGAATATTTGGTTTATACGCACTGAAATTATACGGATACGGCCCTGAGCGCGTTGCCACAATAATCGTTTTAATAGGAGTAATTTCAGCACTGATGCAGGGTTTCGTAACGGGACCTTTGAGCAGACGATGGGGAGAAGTTTATGTGATTCAGGCCTCCCTCTTTGCCTGCGCGACAGGGTTTATGCTTATGCTCGAAGCGAACACATATGTTGAAGTACTGCTTACCGTAAGTTTTTTCGTTGTGGGAAGCTCACTTCTTCGTCCCACGCTATCATCTCTCATTTCCAAAAGGACAACCATAGCGCAGGGGAAAACTATGGGGTTGAACAGTTCGTTTATGAGTCTCGGGCGCGTTTTCGGTCCTGCCTGTGCGGGATTTCTCTTTGATATAAAGATGAGCTATCCCTTCATAAGCGGTGCGGTCATAATGACCGTAGGTCTCCTGGTGAGCATTATTTGGCTTTCACGGGAGTCGTTAATCGCCGAAAACAACGAAACTATCCCCGAATAAGAGAATAAACTCTATCCGAATTTCTATTTCGTAATTGTAACGGAATATTTTTTCTTTAAGCTTTCCAGGTACTTTTCAAAAGCTTCTTTCTGTTTTTGCTGATTTATTCTGCTCTCTATGCGTTTCCTTACTTCATCGAGTTTCTGCGTCTGCTTTTCTTTTTTATCAAGCACTTTGATAATGTAAAGCCCGCCTTTGTCTTCAAAAACCTCGCTTACTTCTCCTTTTTTTAGGGAAAACGATTTTTCTTCGAATACGTCGCCGTATCTGTTTCTGCGCTCGCCAAGTGAAAAGAATCCCGAATATCCACCCCTTTTCTTTGAAATCTCGTCTTCAGAAGATTCCTTTGCAAGCACCTCGATTCTTGCTCCCTCTTTAATCTTATTCAGCACCGATTCGGCCTTTTTTTGTACCTGAGCTTTCTCATCAGCGTTGTTTTTATCGTTTATTTTAAAGAAAATCAGGCTGACATTCACTCTTTCAGGCTTCACAAACATATTCTGATTATCTTTGTAAAATGCCGCGATTTCATCATCGCTTATCGATATTTTTTTTGAGATTTCCTCTTTGAGAAGCGCCTGAATAGTGATGGCATCGGTAATTTCCTTTATCCTTTTCGCAACTTCCGGTTTTTCGGGAATGCCGAGACTCCTGGCTTCCTGCGAAAGCAAGCTTGATTTTATTGCCTGCTCGATTAAATCGTTCCTTCCTTCCTCTGTTTCATAGCGTCCGCGAATCTGCGCGGGAAGCATAGCTTTTTTAAGCAGAATATCCCCTTCGGTAATTTTTTCTTTCCCCACCACTGCAATCACTTTGTCCTTGTTTTCACCCTGCGAAAGTGCCGTTGATGGCAAAAGGAAAAAAGAAGAAACAATAATAAGGCAAACAAACAGGCAAAAGTTTCTCTTTACGCTTTTTCTCATTTGGATTTCCCCTTTTAAAATACAATTAGCAAAAACTGCGAATAACTTTGAAACAATAGAATATATTCAGGCGTAGTGTCAATGAAAAGGACATGAAAAAGAGGAAAGAATTCAAAAAAATACTGCCGAAGGCGGGACTCGAACCCGCATGCCTCGCGGCGCCACCCCCTCAAGATGGTGTGTCTGCCAGTTCCACCACTTCGGCTAAAAAAGTAAGTGATATTTTATTTATTTTAAAGCCATTGTCAACAGAGAAGTGGATGTCG
>CAZJVM010000095.1:0-8088 GCA_964549305.1 uncultured bacterium | reverse complement strand
AGTGAATTCACGGAACGGGAACTTCCGGAGAACTTCATCAGAAGAGAAGTTGACCTCGTGCGCGTAAAGGGAAAACTTAAGCCGGTCAGGATTTATGAGCTGATGGGGTTGGAAGAAGCGGAAAACGGGTTTACCGAAAAAGCGTCAATGTTCATTAAAGGCATCGAGTTTTACGAAAAACGCAGTTGGAAAGAAGCAGTCGAAGTGTTTGAAGACCTCCTTGACAAATATCCCGAAGACGGACCTTCCAAGGTTTATATAGACAGATGCCACGCCTATATGTCCTCTCCTCCTCCCGATGACTGGGATGGGGTGTTTGTTATGACAACCAAATGAGTTACGTATGTCTTGCCCTAAAAGAAGTTCGGGTATTTGGGTCTGGGCTTATATATTCAAAGGATTTAGTCTATCTAACTCCGCTTCACCGCGTCGCCCTTTCACCGTGTCTTTTTTATGACGGCACAGGAAAAAGAGTTGGATGCAAGGCGCACGAAAGATGAGGAATGAGGCGTACGAGTTTGTACGTTGAAGTGACGAAGATTGAAGTGGAACACCGCAGACGGACTTTTACCGAAGCCGTCAAAAGCGGAACATACTATATTATATTTGAGGATTGCTGAGCAGGAATCTGACGGAGTAACACGCCGAATACGGCATTCATCTAAAGTGGTCTGTCACAGCGGATAATCTCCACATCCCTCGCCGTATCAAAATCAGGATCCTGCCTCATATTATGACACCTCTTGCAGGTAACGGAAAGTCCGCAGGTGGGACAGTCGCTCGTAATTCCATAAACGGTCCCCATTTTCTTTTTAGCGGGAGCTTTAATATGATCTTCTCCGGGACCGTGGCAGGTTTCACATCCCACCTCTTTAAGTTCAGGCGTATTCTCCTTGTCTATGAAACCGCTTTTTCTGCCGTACCCCGTGGTATGGCATCTGAGGCATCTCGTGGTTTTTTCTTCCCTGTCCATCTCAAGTGTTTCAAAGCTCTTTGAATGTGCCGTCTTTGACCATTTGCTGTATGCTTTCTTATGGCAACCTATACAGGAATCATTCCCCCTATATGCGGTCCCGCTTTTAACTTCCGGCTTTGATTCGAGAAACACGATTTTTTCCTTTTCCTCAAGGGATGATTCTATTTTCGAAAAATCCTCCGTTACTCTTCCATGCCCCACAGCGGAATACAATGACTTCAAATCAAAATCCGGGTCATTATCGCCATCGTGACAGGACAGGCAGGTTTCTTCATTGGGTTTTTTTACAATCAGCTTCCTTCTCTGCACTTTCTCGAGATGTTTTCTGAAATCAGGATGGCATCTGTCGCACTCCGATGCCATTCCCTCGACCTTACCCAAAGGATGGCATACATTACACATAGAAAGTTTAAAATCACCGAATTCGAGCTTTTCAGAATGAAGACTTGCGGGACCGTGGCAGGACTCGCACTGAACTCCCGCCATTTCAGGCGTTTCTTCAAGCGCTTTAAAACCGTCCGGTTTTAAATACCCGGTCACATGGCAGGGAACGCATTTTTTGTCGTCGTCTTTTCCCCTTGTGGCAAGAGAAATAAAGGCTCTTGAGTGTTTGCTTCCGGAAAAGCTTTTTGCAATATCATAGTGACAGCTTCGACATCGGCCGCTTCCCACATATCTCGCATTTTTGTCGAAAAGCTCAGTGAACTGATTATATTTTATAGCTTTGACACCTGACGAAAAACCGGTCATCAGAACGACCAAAGCCAAAATATTGAGTGTCCTTTTCATAATACCTTCCGGAATTTTTCTTTGATTTTTTTCAAAAGATGTATACTTCTATTCTCAGGTCAATGCAAATCCAAAGAATAGAGAAACTCCGTAAGAGATTCATCCCATCGTTTTATCGCCAAACCGGCATCTCTTTCAATCTTCGAACAATCAAGAACAGAATATTTTGGTCTCACGGCAGGGAGGTTGAATTCCACGCTCTTTACGGGATGAAGGTCGGCTTTCAAACCGGAAATTTCAAATATTCTCTTTGCGAATTCATACCAGGAGCATTTTCCGGAAGAGGTGAAATTATATATTCCCCGGCACTCTTTTTTTAAAAGGCTGATTATCGCGCGGACAACTTCGTCGGTAAGAGTGGGAGAACCTATCTGGTCGTCCACCACATTTATGGTTTCACCTTTTTTCTGCTTTTCAAGCATTGCAAAAACAAAATTTTTTCCGCCTTGACCGTAAAGCCATTCGGTTCTCAAAATCAGATGATTATCCGTTCTTTCCCTTAAGAGTTTTTCACCCTCAAGTTTTGATTTTCCGTAATAATTCTGCGGTGAAGGGATGTCGCCTTCTTTATAGGGAATGTGACTGGTGCCGTTAAAAATATAATCAGTGCTTATGTGGATGACGAGGGCATTTCTTTTTGCCGCTTCAGAAGCAACATTTCCCACGCCTTCGGCATTTACCTTGATTGCCATCTCTCTCTGCGCTTCACATCCGTCAACGTCTGTAAATGCCGCACAGTTTATTACTGCGTCGGGAGAAAACTCATCATACATTTTAATAACGCTTTCGGGAACGGTAATATCAGCATCAACTACATCGAATCCCTTTACGTCAAAAATATTTTCCCTGCCCGCTATGCTGGTTACTGCCTGTCCCAGCATGCCTTTCGCGCCTAAAACTGCAATCCTTTTCATTTTCCGGTTTTCAACAATAAAAGTTATCTGGAATTAAACAAAACAAGATTTACAAAATGATTGGCAAAATCGCCATTGACACCGGCTTTATCTGTTCACGTAATGCTTCTCGTAATACTCTCTGTATTCGCCGCTTTTTATCTTCTGCCACCAGTCCGAATTTTTTTCATACCATTTAATCGTATTATCTATACCGTCCTCAAAAACCACAAGGGGCTCCCATCCAAGCTTTTCTTTTATATAGGAGGAATCCATTGCATAACGACGGTCATGCCCCGGACGATCCTTGACGTATTTTATTCGGGATTCTTCTTTCCCAAGCCTTTTCAATATCTCTTTGACGATATCTATATTTTTTCTCTCGCAGTTACCGCCGATGTTGTATACCTCGCCCTCACTGCCTCTGAGAAGGACGGATTCTATGGCTCCGCAATGGTCATCAACGTGAATCCAGTCCCTTACGTTCATACCGTCACCGTAAACGGGCAACTCCCTGTCTTCGATAGCATTCGTAATCATGAGGGGAATGAATTTTTCAGGGAATTGATAGGGACCGTAATTATTCGAACATCTTGTAATGAGAGCAGGAAATCCGTAGGTTTTAAAATAACTTCTTACAAGGACATCGGCAGACGCTTTGCTCGCGGAATAGGGGCTGTTTGGCGACAAAGGGGTTTTTTCCGAAAAGAGTCCTTCCTTTCCAAGTGAACCGTAAACCTCATCAGTGGAAATCTGGACAAACCTCCCGACTTTGTTTTCCTTCGCCGACTGAAGCAGGGTATAAGTTCCAAAAATGTTTGTTTCAAGGAAAAGAGAAGGATTGTCTATGCTTCTGTCAACATGGGATTCGGCCGCAAAATTTACTACCGCGTCAACATCCTTCATAACTTCATTTACGATATTGGCGTCGTTTATATCTCCTTTTACAAATGTGTAACGGGAATCTGAAGAAACATCGTCAAGGTTTTCCAGGCATCCGGCATAGGTTAGAAGGTCAAGGTTCACGATGGAACAATCCTTATGTTTTGCCAGCATCAACCTGATAAAACCCGATCCTATAAATCCGGCACCGCCTGTTACAAGTAATTTCAAGTTGTTCTCTCCTTAATCATTTCAGAAACAAATCAATTTAACCGTCGAAGTTGTTCGCCCCTGTTTCCGCAACAAGGTTTGAAGCGCGCATCAGGGAGTTAAATGTTCCCGCATCTGTCCACCATCCATCGAGGAGATCCCATTCCATTTCTCCCGCACCGATATAGGCATTGTTCACATCGGTAATTTCAAGCTCACCCCTGTCCGACGGTTTCAGAGTTTTAATGATATTAAAAACTCTGTTGTCATACATATATATTCCAGTAACGGCATAATTGGATTTCGGGTTTTTCGGTTTCTCTTCTATTTTTACAACTTTTTTCCCGTCAAGCTCCGGCACACCGAAACGATGCGGGTCTTCAACCTCTTTCAAAAGAATCCTTGCGCCTCTTTCCTGCTTTTTGAAAAACTCAACCTGCTTTCTAATATTTTTTTCAATAATGTTATCTCCGAGAATAATGCATATCTTCTTCCCCTCGGAAAAATGTTCGGCAAGAGAAAGCGCTTCGGCGATTCCTCCCTCTCCTTCCTGATAAGTGTAATTAATATGCTTCAATCCGAACTCCTTGCCGTTTCCCAAAAGCTTCAGAAAATCTCCGGCGTGATTCCCGCCTGTAACAATAAGGATATCTTCTATGCCACTGTTGACAAGAGTCATAATTGGATAATAAATCATAGGTTTATCGTATATAGGAAGAAGATGCTTGTTGGTTATCCTGGTAAGGGGAAGCATTCGCGTTCCCAAACCGCCTGCAAGAATTATGCCTTTCATAAAAACACCTCAGCATTGAATTTAAATAAATATTATTTCACATTATTAGCACAATGTAAAAACCAGTGGCAAATAAAAATTCGGAAAATTAAACGCAGAAAAAAAGGAAAGTAAAGCGGTAATTAATGAACGGAATCAAGCCCCGGTTCTCTCTCCTTGAGTTTGCCTTCCGCTGAGAGATCGATTTCTTTTCTTTCGAATTTGAGCAGACTGTTTCTTTCGATAACAACGCTGATATGTGAAGATAGAGAAGTTGCAAGGGCAATCTCCTCTTCATTTATAATGTGATTGCAGAAATATTTGTCTGCTATAAGCGCCCCTACGACTCCCGACGCGCCTATCAGCGGGATTGAGATAAACTGTTCCGCCGCGATCCTGTCGAGAATTTCATTGGAAATTTTGCCTCTCATATCTTCCTTATCCTTTACTACAATTATGCCCGGATTTGACTTTGAAAGCTGATAAGCGGCAATGGAACCTCCTTCGCAAAGAGGTTGATCCCTTGTTACCTTTTCATACTCGTGCATTATCCCTTTTATTGAGTCCGGCTTTAACGACCACTTGAACAGTGTGGACAATTTATCTCTGTTTGCATTGAGAAGATGCAGAGACGCTCTCTCAAACCCTATGATTTCGAGAATCTTTGTCGCGTGCTCCCACACTGCTTCGGGAGTCTTAGCAAGGTTTAGTCTCGACACAAGACTGAAATATTCCATTTCAAAAGCAAGACCGCCTTTCCCGTTTCTGTATTTCATAAATTTCAGATATTCTTTATAGCCGAGCTTGTGAAGGGCGAGATAACCCATAGCGGAAAAAAGCAGAACTACAAACCCCATATGACGGGCATTGCTGAACGAAATATAAACAGCAGCAAATGCAAAAACGAGCGATACAAAATAAAGAATTATGACAACACGCTTGTGTGAAAACCCCATATCAAGAAGTTTATGATGAATATGTTCCCTGTCCGCCTCTAAAATATTGCTGTTTTTGAGAAGGCGCCTTACGATTGAAAGACTCGTATCGAGAACGGGAAGGCCCATAAGCACAATAGGCACGAGAATCGTTCCCACTGTGGCGCTTTTCATGGAACCGGCTATTGAAATCGAGCCGAGCATAAATCCCAGAAAAAGGGACCCCGTATCGCCTAAAAATATCTTCGCGGGATTGAAATTATACTTAAGGAATGCAACTGTCGCGCCTCCGAGGGCAAAACAGATATATGCCTGAATCATATCGCTGTTTTTATTGACAATGGAAATCACACCAAGAGAAAGGAAAGCGATTGCCGAAATCCCGGTTGCAAGCCCGTCAAGCCCATCAATAAGGTTTATGGCATTTGTAAAGGCGACTATCCAGAAAATAGTTAAGGCAAGGGAAATGATTTCGTTGAATATTCCCAAATCCTTTCCGAAATATGTGGAAACTATATCCAACCTGATATTGGAAACCCACAGAATAACCGCCGCTGTTGTCTGCCCAAAAAGTTTTGTCCGCGGTTTCACGCCCCTTGCGTCATCTACAATACCTATTAAAAGGATAATCACGGCACCGGCAAGAATCGGCATAAACTTCGTGTAGTAGTATATATGGAATGTCTTCAACTCCAAAGCATAAAGAAGCAGAATCGATAAAAAGAAAGCAAACACTATGCCGAGCCCTCCCATAAGAGGCATCGGTTTGCTGTGAACAGTGCGCCCGTTAGGCGATTTCAGTATATTGAACCTGAGCGCAAAAACTCTGACCGCCGGAGTTGCCACAAGGCAGAGAAACGCGGAAACAATAAAGACAAATGTCAAACTTAAATAATTAAGCTCAGAATTCATAAGAAACCTTTATTCGTATAATCACAAGAAAAATAGATTAACACAATATAATTACAAATAATTTTAGAATTCTACATTAAGAAACAGCACAAAGTCAATATCTTTCAAAATCACAGAAAAATTTCCTCCCCCAAGGAAAACATTTTTTTACATCAAAAAGAAGTTATCGTTCAAAAGTAATATTCCCAAATTAAATTTTCAACAGAAATATGCAATACATATTTGATTGCTCAAACTATTGCATTCATAGCATTGCATAATATGCGGAGCAAATGATTCACCAATCTTACTTGACAAATTTCATCTGCCACCTGTATATTCAAGGTTTAAAAACAAGGAGAAAAGGAAAGTTGAAGAAAAGAAGTTATGTTTTCGCATTATCATTGTCGTTTTTTCTCTTACTGGCATCATTTCCGGTTTTCGCGCAGAATTTCAATAGTTACAATCTTTCACAGGATGAACTCGACAAACTCACTCCTGAAGCGCGGTCTAAAATTGAAATGATGATGCGCGAGCAGAAAGAAGAAAAACTCTACAAAACTCCTCCGCAACAGGGAAAGATTGATGAAGAAGCCAAAATACTGAAAGAAACATCGCCTGAAGACGAGCTTAAAGACGAGCTTGAAGAAATACCTATGATTTACAGAATTCAGGTTGAAAAGATGCTCGAAAAGCCTGAAATCGATCCTCAGAAAGAAAAGGATGAATTAAATAAATTTCCAACTGCAATCAGGACAAAAGTGGAAGATATCCTGCGCAGACAAAGAAAAATAAAAGCATACGAACGTCCCGTAGGCGAGGTAAAGCCATCTAAACTGGAAGAACCCCGTTCGAAATTAGAAAAACTATACGCGGAAAAAATACCAGCGGAAGTAACAAAAAATATGCGCCAGTTCGGATATGATTTCTTCAATGAAACAATATCAACCTTTGCCCCTGTCACCAATGTCCCGGCAGGTCCTGATTATGTTATAGGTCCTGATGATGAATTCACCATTAATATATGGGGAAGATTTGATGCAAGATACCGGGTCAAGGTCAGCAGGAACGGAGAAATATCAATTCCAAAAGTCGGAAGTCTTAAAGTCTGGGGAATGAGTCTTGAAAAGCTGGAAAAATATCTGAAAGACACGCTTTCAAAATATTACACTGATTTTCAGATGAACATTGTAATGGACCGCTTAAAGACAATCAATGTATTCATAGTCGGTGAAGTAAAAAACCCCGGAGCATACACGCTTTCATCCCTTTCAACTGCCCTGAATGCACTATACTCTGCCGGAGGGCCCACCAAAGACGGAAGTATGAGGGATATTAGAATATCAAGGGATAGTGATTCATATAACTTTGATCTATACAGCCTTCTTATGGACGGAGATAAAAACGAAGATGTAAAACTCCAATCAGGCGATGTTATTTTTGTTCCTGTAATTAAAAAAACAGCCGGTATCACGGGATTTGTAAAACGGCCTGCCATATATGAATTTAAGGATAAAGTAAATCTCCTCACCATCCTTAAATACTGCGGCGGAATATCGCCATACGGACTGACAAAAAGAGTTCAGGTTGAAAGAGTCATTGCACATAAACAGCGAATAGTCCTTGATGTAAACATTTCAAAAATCGAAGACCTTCTTGGGAACAATGAACTGAATATTGCCATACAGGACGGCGACCTTATAAAAGTATATCCCATATACAGCAAGATTGAAAACATAG
>CAZJVM010000094.1:0-8369 GCA_964549305.1 uncultured bacterium | reverse complement strand
ACTACGATGATGACTTTGAGGAAGATGAAGATGAAGACGACTACGATGATGACTTTGAGGAAGATGAAGATGAAGACGACTACGATGATGACTTAGATATAATCGAGGATGAAGACGACATTGACGATTTGGATTAGCGGCGTAAAAAATATTACAACGAACGTTTTTTAAAAGTAAAGAATTACTAATCAAGCAACCTGGAGAGAAAGAGAAATGGATACTGATATAATAGTCATAGGAGCTGGACCGGCAGGATTAATGGCGGCTAAAGCCGCGTCGGATGAGGGATTGAGAACTATAATAGTGGATAAGAAGAAAGACATTCCCACATATAACAAACCCTGTTGTTCAATGCTTCTTCTTGAACCGGATTATCACGATGAAAACCTCGATACTGCTCACGGTAAAATCACTTTTAAGAAGACCGGATTCAGTGTTGATTATTCCGGGGAGTATGTTGACCTCGTGGGAAGTATGAGATTTTCTCCCTCTCTCCATCCCTTTACCATAAAGGCAAATCCCTATCCCGCCGCAAAGGTGTTGGACAAGGAGATGCTTGCAAAGGGGCTTTTTTCGAAAATAGAAAGCGCGGGTGTGGATATAAGACCTTCCACTCAGGGAATAATCGCTGAGGAGATAAAGGACGGCGTTTCCGTAAAGGTCCGCGATAAAAACGGTGAAAAGGATTTAACGGCTCAATTCGCCTTTATAGCAGACGGTGTCAGTTCGAATGTGGTCAATAGAATGGGACTCAATAAGGACAGAAAATTGTACGCAAAGGGACTTGCCCTTTCATTTATGCTCGATGGTGTGAACTTTCCCTATCCTGACGCTTTCGCGGCGTTTATTGGCAAGAGATATACCAATGCCGGGCAATTCTATATGACTCCGAAAAGAATGAACAAGTTCGGCAAGGATAAAACGGTTTGGGAATTGACCTTCGGCGTGCCTACGGGTATGGATGTCAATCCCAAGGAAAAACTAATGGAATTCAAGAACGAAGGTCCCATAAAAGACTGGATTGCAGACGCGAAGATACTCGAGGAGATAGGATGCGCGATGAGCTTTTATGCTCCCATCGAAAATCCCGCCAACGGAAGGATAGTCATTCTCGGTGATTCCGCGAGTTTTCAGGAAGTGGAAAATCAGGGCGCGCTTATGTGCGGTTACACTGCCGTGAAGCTTGTAAAGGAATTTTTAGGCGGTGAAAGGGACTCCCTCGACGAATACAATGAATTCTGGAAAAGATGTTTCGAATTCAATCATCCCGGAGTCGTCGAAGCGACTGCAAGGACTTACGCCATTCATACATTTAACGACGAACAGCTTGATTATCTTTTCTCGCTTGAAGAGCAATTCACCACGCCGGGTTGGATTAACCATTGCACCTGTGCCGATGTAATGTTTGCCGCATTTTCACGGCATCTTGAGAGAATCAAGGGCGACAGCCCCGAGCTCGCGGAAACAATAAAGAAATACAGCACTATTGCAGTGGATTCGGCGCTTAACACATAAAGCGCTTACAGTATCGAATTTTTTAGAGAGTTGGAGGTTTTGAAAATCGTCTTCCCTTATTCCGTACACTAATTTCCTGCGGATTTGAAAAATAACGATAAAAGACAGAAGAAATTAAATCTTGTTGCCTGGATTTCCTATGATGTGTCGGAAACGCTTTTTTCTCTTCTTGTAGTTACTCTCATTTATGCCGTTTATTTCAGAGAGGTTATCGCGCAGGGTGCTCCCTATGCGGATTTTCTCTGGGGGTTGTGCGGAAGCGTGTCTATGGCGATTGTGGCTTTTATCGCGCCTCCGGCAGGCGCAGTTGCGGACTTAAAGGGTGCCGGACGAAAATTCCTTCTTGTATGCGGATTGACGGCCTCTCTTTTTATAATGTTTCTCGCGATTCCAAACCGAGGAGACATTATTTCGGGATGCCTTATCTTTATTGTTGCCAACGTTTTTTACGGAATCAGCCTGACCTTTTACAACTCTCTCATAACGGAAGTGTCCACGCCTGAAAATATGGGCAGGATATCCGGTTTCGGATGGTCTGCGGGATACGCGGGCGCGCTTATTTCACTTATTCTGTTTTATCCTCTGATGAAAAAAGGGATGGAAGAGGGAAACCTTGCCAACATTAAACTCCTTTTTCTTTTAACGGGCGTGTTTTTTATCGTTTTTATGCTTCCTATGATTTTTTTATTCAGGGAGTCGAAGACGAAAAACCGGCATCCTGAAGTTAGCGGAAACATTGTAACTCATTCATTCGGGCGAGTTTTTGAAACGATAAAGAATGTAAAGGAATATAAAAATCTTTTTCTCTTTCTCATCTCCTATTTTCTTTTTAACGACGGGATTGCAACAGTAATATATTTCAGTTCAATATTCGCTTCCCACACATTGGGATTTTCAATGAATGAACTTATTGTCCTTTTTCTGTCGGTGCAGTTGAGCGCTATGGCAGGGGCGTTTTTCTTCGGTTTTGTAACTGACAGAATCGGCGCAAGGAAAGTCATCATTATTTCTCTTTTAATATGGTGCGCACTTATCGCGGAAACTTATACCGTAGAAGGCCATAAGGGTTTTTTCCTCATAGCCCTTGCCGGAGGAATTGCAATGGGTGCCTGTCAGTCTGCAAGCAGGACTTTCATGGGGCAAAGCGTACCGCCGGGAAGAGAGTCTGAATTTTTTGGATTTTATTCATTATACGGCAGATTTTCATCCATTGCGGGCCCTCTGCTTTTCGGCACAGTCGCGTCATTGACAGGAGACCAGAGGAATGCAGTACTATGTACGCTTATTTTTTTTCTCGGAGGGCTTTTTCTTATATTGAGAGTGAAAGACCCTTCAGACAATTTATGACAGGAGAAAAAAATGGAGAAGGAAAGACCGCACGGCACTTGGGCAAAGATTATTCTTATAGTTTTTTTTGCCATTGGTTTCGGCAATGTAGAGGCAATGATTGTCGTCTATCTAAGGCGGATTCTTCCCGTTTTTGACCCTTCGGCATTCGGTACCGTTGACGGATTTGTCAATATGCTCGAAAACTACGGAGTCTACAGAATCGAGCAGATACGCGAGATGTTTACTATGCTTATGCTCGTAACATTGAGCATTCTCGCGGGAAAGAGCTATCTCGAGCGTTTTGCCGTGTTCTGCATATCCTTCGCCGTGTGGGATATTTTCTATTATATTTTCCTGAATATCATAATCGGTTGGCCAACAAACCTTTTTGATATTGACGTGCTTTTTCTTGTGCCCATGCCCTGGGTAGCGCCTGTAATATTGCCTGTTTTTATTTCCTCTCTTATGATAGGTACAGGTGTCCATATTTATTTTTTCAGATTGAAAAGATGATGCGATATTTTGACCCTGCTGAGTGGAGGAGAATGCGATGAAAAAGATATTAGTTTCCTACAGGTTGAAGGCGGAAAGAAGCGCGGAGGAGTATGAAGAATATTTCAGAAGCGAAAAGTATGCCGTTGTTACCGGTTTTCCTTCTGTAAAGGAATTCAGGCTTTACAGGGTGGGGGAATTGCTTGAGGGCAAAAAAGACGCTGATTTTATCGGAGAGCTTGTTGTAAGCAGTCTCGAAGACTATGAAAAAGACCGTAATACGGACGACTTCAGGAAATTTATTGAAAAGTGGATTGAGTTTGCAATACCTGAAAGTATGAGAGTTATAGCTCTTGATGAAGTGCAACCGTAATATTCAGTTTAAGGATTTGTAGTAAAGTTTCGGAAAAGGAGTAATCGATGAAAATAGACGGCAAAACGGAAAAGGTAGGGCTTCTCGGTTATCCTGTAAGCCACAGTTTTTCGCCTCCTATGCATAATGCCGCTTTCAGTTTTTTTAAGATGAATTATGTCTATACGGCGTTCAATGTAAATCCGGCAAACATAAAAGATGCCGTGAGAGGGTTGTCTGCGCTTGGTTTTATAGGAGTCAATGTAACAGTGCCTCACAAGGAAGCGGTTATTCCTTTTATTGATATCCTTTCGGAAGAGGCAAGGACAATCGGCGCCGTCAACACCATTAAAATAGTTGACGGCAGATATGAGGGATACAATACCGATGCATATGGTTTTTCCGCGGCAATAAAGAAAGCTTTTTCAACTAAACTTTCCGGAAAGAAAATTTTTGTAATCGGCGCGGGCGGAGGCGCGAAGGCAGTTGTGACGAGATGCGCCGTGGAAGGCGCTCAGAAGGTTGTCGTAACGGATATAGCCCCTGAAAAAGCCAAAGACCTTATTTCGCACATAAGCGATAACTTAGATGATACCTGCATGCAGTATGTGATGGCAGGAAGCGAAGAAATGAAAGAGGAACTTTCGGAAGCTGATATAGTGGTAAACGCGACGCCTCTCGGAATGAAAAAAGATGACCCTCTCCCCGTTGACGCGTCACTTTTTAAAAAAGGGCAGAAGGTTTTTGACCTGATTTATAATCCTCTAAAGACAAAACTTATGACAGAAGGCGAAAAGCGGGGATGCATTGTTTCGAACGGTCTTATGATGCTTCTTTATCAGGGAATGAAGAGTTTCGAGATTTGGACGGGGAAAAAGCCTCCCGAAGATGTTATGAGAAGGGAGCTTGAAAGAAGGGTATTTCAAAAAAAATAAAGAGGGTTGCCGATATATGAAATCAATTGTGCTGACGGGTTTTATGGGTACGGGAAAATCCTGTGTGGGAATAGTCCTCGCGAAAAAGCTCTCCTTCAAATTTATTGATACTGACGCAATGATTGAAAAAAAGGCAGGTGTTAAAATATCTGAGATTTTTGAAAAACAGGGAGAATCCTCTTTCAGAGACCTTGAATCGGAAGTGATAAGGGATGTTTCGAACGCTGAAGATTGCGTGGTTGTTACAGGCGGAGGCGCGATAATAAGAGATGAGAATATTCAAAATTTGAAAAAATGCGGCATTGTAGTTTGCCTTACGGCAACTGCAGACGAAATATATAATCGCGTAAAGGATGAAACGCACAGACCTCTCCTTCAGGTACCAGACCCTGTAGCGAAGATAAAGGAATTGCTTGAAGCGAGAAAAGATTTTTATGCGAAAGCCGATGAGTTTATTGATACTTCCGGATTGACAGTTGATGAGGTGGCCGATAAAATCGTGTCCCTTACGGGATATTAAGGTGTTAATTCCTTTTCTGAAAAGATTTCCGCGGTGAAGGCGTAGATTTCAGAACCCTCTTTCCATTCATCTTTTTCAAGTCCTGCCTTGATGCACGTTTGCTCCAAAAACTGAATGTTGTTCCACCTGTATCGCGAAGCGACCTGCGGAAGAAGAAGTCCCGAATAAAAACCCTTCTTAATGAGAAGTCCGTCCTCGCCTGTTGTTATTTCATCGGGAGTTTTAATTTGTCTGAGCGGACTTAATACTGATATCTCTATCTCTATGGAGTCCACTTCTCCGGGAACTACTTTGGAAAAACGGGGGTCCTGTGATGCAGCAGCGGCAGCCATTTCCCAAACCGTTTCGATAAGGGGTTTGTATGCTTCCACAAAACCTATGCATCCGCGCAGACTTCCATTTTTTTCAAGGGTTACGAATGCGCCTCTTTTTTCATTCATTATGGGAAAGGATGAGGAAGGGATGGTTTCGCTCTTTTCGCCGCCGACGTTTTTTATGGATTTTCTTGCTGCTTCAAGAAGATATACTTTTTCATCCTTAGTCATAGCGCTTCAGTATATCTTTTTTCATTGTTTGTAAAGTCCCGCGGCGAGATAACCAACTACTCTCTCATAATCTCCCGAAACATCTCCCGATGTTGCATATTTAAAAATTTCACATAGGGAATTTTCCGCTAATTCCCCTATAGCAAGGGCAATGGTTACCGGACTGCTTCCGCACGCTTCGCATTTCCCTTTTTTGATGTTTTCAACGAATTCTTCCGCATCGACTTTTTTGATATTTTCAATGAGAGTGGAGTCGAGTTTTTTTGCTTCTTCCTGCCTGTAATAGTGTGAAAGGTCGGTGCTTGCGATTAAAAGGGTTTCATCGTCCATGAGACCATATATTGATTTTGCTATTTGCCTGCATACTTCAATATCGTTTTCATTGCAAAGGATGGGAATAAGCATAAAATTTCCGAGCACATTTTGAAGAAAGGGAAGTTGTATTTCAACTGAATGCTCTTCGATGTGAGGCGCTTTTTCTCTCTGAAATATGGAATCGGACTCCACGAGTTTGGTGCAGGATTCTTCGTCAACGGGAATGGTGCCAAGGGGTGTGCTGAAAGCGCCTGTGTCGAAAAGTGCGCATCCTTGAATACGGTAATGATGGGAAGGCGCAATGACAATTACCCTTTTGTATGTTTTTCCCTCGATTTGTTTGTATGAATATGCCGCAACCTGCCCCGAATAGATATATCCGGCGTGAGGGGAAATTATGGAAAGAGGTTTTTTCCCTCCGCTTTTTCCGGCATTGTTGAGATAAGATTCGATTTCTTTTGAAAGCTCTTCTTCATCATCAGGGTACCAAGACCCTGCTATAATAGATTCTCTTATCATATTTCAGAGCTTGAATTGATTTGATAAAATAATATCAGCAATGATGTCTTAATAATATAGATACTTAACTTTGAATTGTCAATTTGCAGTTATTTTTACTTGCTGTTGTTATTTTCGTTTAGAAGAATTTTTGCAAAACAATAAATAAAGGCGATTGTAATAGAACCCCAGGCAACTGCAAAAAGAAGCCAACCTGATAATGTCATTTCTGTTCTCCGGTGATATTTTTTTCCCTTTTCTTCCACGCTGAGCGAACCGCAAAGCTGAGAAAAATAATTATTCCCGCCATCAACGCCCTTGCGCCCCATTTCCACGGTACCTGCTCGGGGGGCACTCCTTCCATCATCAGGACGGACGGTCCCTGCTGAACAGTCCACGCGATAAGAAGGACTCCGAGATAGACGGGAGTCACGTACTTCATAATGTAGTAGAATATTTTCGGAATCTTGATATCTGCGCCTCTGTGAAGTTCTTCCCAACCGTGTTTTATTCCGAAAAACCACGAGAAGACCATTACTTCAAGGAAACCGAATGCCGCGATTCCGAGAGTGCCCGCCCAGAAATCCATTTCATCAAGAAAACCCGCGCCGAAGATAACCGGTTGTACCGCTATGAATATAAATGACCACGTTGCGATAACTGCTTTTCTTCTTGAAAAACCGAGTTCGTCCTGAAGAAAAGCTACAGTGGGCATCGTTATTGCCACAGATGATGTTATTCCTGCGAAAAATAGAAGCAGAAACCAGAGGGTACCGAGAATTGTGCCGTAGGGTATGTGACCGAATACGATAGGCATTGACTGAAATCCAAGGCCGAATGAACCGCTGTTTGCTATTTCCTGCGTTGCCGTGATTCCGAAAAAGGCGCAGGCAACAGGTATTGCGATAGACCCTCCCAGAATTACTTCCGCGAATTCGTTGAATATGGAAGTGGAAAGTCCGCTAAGCGCGACATCATCCTTTTCGCGAAGATAACTTGCGTAGGTTTGTATGGCGCCGAAACCGATGCTAAGGGTAAAAAACACCTGTCCTGTTGCCGCAAGCCAGACCTTGCCGTTTCCAAGCTGGCTGAAGTCGGGATTCCATATAAATCCCAATCCATTGAGAACATTTCTGTCGGGATACGCGGGGTCGGGAGTGCCGAGCGTGAAAACTCTTATAACCAGAAGAACCGCGAAAAAGAAAAGTACCGGCATGGCAATTTTTGCGAGCAACTCAACCCCCTTTGCTATGCCGCGGTACATTATGAGCACATTTACGGCAATGGTAATAAGAAAGAAGATGTAGGCGGTGCCTATGCCGGAAAAATATTCATTGGGTGTGCCGAGAAAACCGGAGAGGAAATTTCCCATTCCTTCCCGTGAAGTAATGCCCGCGTATTTGCCTGTTGCTGAAAAAAAGCTGTATGCAAGTGTCCACGATTCAACATAGACATAATAGATTGCTACGGTTAGGGGAAGGAAAATTCCAAAGATGCCCAAATATTTCGAAATTCTGTTTTTCCACATTTCATCAAAGATGCCCGGAGTTGTGCCGTGTCCCTTCATCCCGCCGAATCGCCCCATCGTCCATTCAATCCACATAAGGGGAATTCCAAGAAGGATAAAGGCGAGGAAGTAGGGAATCATGAAGGCGCCTCCGCCGTTTGATGCCGCCTGCACGGGAAAACGGAGAAAATTGCCGAGACCTATTGCGTTTCCCGCAACGGCAAGGATTAGACCGATGCGTGTTCCCCAACGCTCTCTTGGTTTGTTCTCGTTCATATAATATTATTTTACTGATTTCTTATTGAGATTAGATGTCTAACAAATGTGAAAATGATAATCAAGTGATTGTCAGTATATCTTG
>CAZJVM010000093.1:0-8539 GCA_964549305.1 uncultured bacterium | reverse complement strand
GGGTTGGGGCAGAAGTCTATAATGCCAACGTGTGAATCTTCGGTGTTTTCCTTTAAGCCGTAAATACAGGGATAAGCGAGAAAGCTGAACTGAAATATCCTTCCAAGCGTGGGGATGTCATTTACCTCTGTAATTCCAAGCGCCTGCTTCGCGCCTTCATAGGAGACAACGGCAAGGCCTTCCCATACCTTCCAGTAAAGGTCGAGGGCGTCCTTGGGGTCCATATCGGCTTTAAGCGTTTTCCAGGTGTAATAAACGTGGGCAAATATCGCCCTTGTCGCGTCAAGGCAGAATTCCTCAAAATTGTCCCTGCCTGTTTCATTCATATACTTGACCGGAAGGTCAACTGTTTCTTTATCACCCATACCAGCCTCCTTATTTAAAATTTAAATCAACCTATTTCTTTTCAGGCGGTTTGTATCCCAAAAGGTCATCGTAAACGTCTGTCCTTCTGTCCGTAAGCGGATTGTTGAATTCAGACCAGTGTTTATATCTTCCCGCCATCACATTTATTTCAGCAACCACTACTTCAGGTTTGTCAAAGGAACCCGGCCCTGAAACGAAATTTCCGGCAGGGTCGATTACACAGCTGTTGCCAAGGTATGTGCATCCTCTTTCAACGCCTATCCTGTCCGCACAGATTGTAAACATACCGCTCATCAGTGAAAGCGCCTGCGCGGTATAAGCCGCGGCGGGTTTTTCAGGTGTCTGGATTCCCGGCACTATTACCCAGTTTGTGGAGTCGCACACAATATCCACACCCTGCGCCATATAGATTCTCGTAACTTCGGGAAACCATCCGTCATAGCAGATTCTGCATCCGATTTTACCGAAGGGAAGTTCAAACACGGGATATCCCACATCTCCCGGAGTAAACCACATCTTCTCTTCATTCCAGAGATGGGTTTTTCTGTACCTTCCTATGTAGCCTTCAGGGCCGTAAACTGCAACGGAATTGTAAAGACGGTTTTCCTCCCGCTCGGTGATACCGGCGCAAATATAGATGTCACCGTCTTTTGCCGCCTTCATCCACGCTTTGGAAGTGGGACCGTCAGGCACATATTCAGCACAGGCAAATGCTTCTTCTCTTGAGTTATAAATATATCCCGTATTGCAAAGCTCAGGCAATATGGCAAGTTTTACACCTTTCTTTACTGCTTGCTTTATAAGGCGAAGGGATTCATTTACATTTTTCTCCCTGTTTCCGATTTCAGGCTCCATCTGAAGCGCGGCAACCTTTACGAGACTTTCCTTCCCGGGTTCCCTCTCTCCCGGATATTCCGGTACGGGGCAACAGGGTGCAATTTTCACTCTTTGCACTTTTTTTGAAGATCTTTTCTTTGCCATATAAACCTCCCGATTGTTTAAAATTTTTTATGGAGAAACAATTATTTTTATATGTTTTGCAGGGTTTTCTATGAGTTCTTTGAAACCTTTTTCTATTATTTCATCAAGCTTGATTCTCGAGCTTATAAGAGAGTCAACCTTTACCCTGCCGTCTGCAAGAAAATTGATTGCCGCGGGAAACTCGTCAGGATATGCCGAACTTCCAATGAGCTCCTTTTCGTGCGCCTGCATTCTGATAAAGGGAAATTCAACAGGATTCGTAAAAATACCCGCTATTACGATACGCGCGCCCTTGCCTGATATTTTCAGCGCTGTTTCAAGAGATGCGGCTTTTCCAACACACTCAAAGGCAATATCCGCTCTCAGACCATCGGTAAGCGGATGAATCATCTTGCCCGCGTCACCCTCAGTGGGGTCAAAGACTTCCGTAGCGCCAAGTTTTTTGGCAAGCTCGCGCCTCGAGGGCATTGGCTCAACTACAAATACTCTGCCCGCGCCGCTTGCAAAGGCGGACTGCATTACAAGAATGCCGATAGGTCCCGCGCCTACTACGGCAACGGTATCTCCGGCTTTGATTCTGCTTCTTTTTACGGCGTGTACAGCAACTGCAACAGGTTCTACAAATGAACCGACTTCATAGGAAACAGATTCTGGAATTTTATAACAGGTATATTCGGGAACCGAAACAAACTCGGCAAAACCTCCGTCGTGAGCAAATCCTATGCTTCCAAGCTTTGCGCAAAGGTTATACTCCCCTTTTTTACACCAGTAACATTCGTGGCAGACAAGACAGGCATTAACTGAAACTCTGTCGCCTACGGCAATTTTATTCACGCCTTCTCCCACTTCAACTACATCGCCCGCGAATTCATGCCCTATTATAACGGGAGGTTCATTGCCTGTAAGGGGATGTGGTTTTCTTGGAATTATAACGGGACCGGAACGGTATTCGTGAAGGTCCGAACCGCATATGCCGCACGCCTGAATTTTTATCTTTACTTCTCCCTTCCCCGCTGACGGTTCGGGAACATCTGAAATCCTGACATCTTCCTTTCCGTGCCATACCAACGCTTTCATAAGTCACCTCCACATTAAAGAGAACATTGCGAACTAGAATCAACAAGAATATACACTGTAAATAAAGGGCTTTTTTAAGCCATAACCGAACAAAAAGACTTCTGACTTTTTCCATTATGAATATGAAAAGTCAAGCAAAAAAAGTGGAATGTTTCAATATGTTAGGAAAGCTAAAACCGGATTAGTTCTGCTTGCATAACCTTATTTTTTACCCGGAACTTTTTGTTACTTAAAGGAGATATTAAAGTCAGATGCCACTTTGTGTAATTTCTTATCATATGTCCATAAAGGGATGCCCGCAATAAATGCTGATGCCAGAATGTGTATATCAACAAATCCTATTCCCCTGCCTGATAAATTATTTTTATCAATAAAATAAAGAAATTCATCCTCATCCACGAAAGGACCTTCAGGCAACGCTTTGAGAAGAGATAATATTTCCTTCCGGTTTTTCAGGTTTCCACAGGCCAATTCTCCAATAATAAAGGGATGGGATACAACCTCTCCATTTACGAGGAGTTCTTCGAGTTTTTCACTGCTTTTTTGAAAATGTGCTATCCAGACAGAAGTGTCAATTAGAACCATAATTTAAGATTAAGAGTTTCTCCGCCTTGGAACAGGTTGAAGTTTTTTTTCAGTTCCCCCGAGTTTTGCAAGACGCTTACTGCTTTCTCTTGCAATTAAAGCTTCCAAACCTAAGCGAACCAATGCAGTTTTCTCCTTCACCCCTGTCAATCTGGATGCCTTTTCTAAAATCTCATCATTAATATTTAAAGTTGTTCTCATATGCATATATATGCATCATATATGCATATATGTCAACAATTTTTTAACTTTGTTCTGCCGTTACATCTTCAATACTGCCGTAAGCGATTTGCACCTTTATACCGTTCTTTTCAAGCAGATGAGTCACAAAACCGCCTGCACCCGAGCAGAGAAGCATTTTGCAGTCTGAAAGGATTGACGCGATACGCTCAATATCTTTTCTTTTATCATCGCATTTATCTTTCCCTTCGCAGAATTTTTCAACGCTTCGTTTCTCGATTAACTGAAACTTTCCTTTTTCATCAACTTCATAGATAAAAAACCCGTCAACCCTGCCGAAATGCTCATCAATTAAACCTTCCCCCGTGCCTGCAACTGCAACCTTGCCGTCTGAAGAGAGAAAAACTCCGGTTTTTTTCATAACAGGAATATCCTCATCCACCGTCTTTCCGCCTAAAAATCCTTCGGCATCGGCACGGCACATCCTGCAATGTTTCATAAGAGGAATATGAGAAGGGATTTTCTTTAAAAATTCATTATAAAATTCCTTTGAAGGGCTTTTGATATTTTCAAATTCAGCGCCTTTAACCATAACCATTGGAAGAAAATTTATTACACTCACTCCCTCGCGCTTCATTCTTTGCGCCAAAAAAGGAAGATGTCCGTCATTTATTCCCGGAATTACCACTGAGTTGATTTTTACGGATATCCCGAGTGAAATCAGTTTCCTGATTCCTTCAATTTGCCTTTCAATGAGAATTTTTCCCGCTCTTTTTCCACTGAAGACTTTTCCTTTGAGTTTAATAAAAGAATAAATTTTTGAAGATACTTCCTCGTCGAGCGAATTAACCGTAACTGACAGGTGACTCACACCACATTCAGAAATTTCTTCGATGTAGTCAACAATATTCAATCCGTTTGTGGACATACAGATATTCAAGCGCGGATATTCTTCATTGACAAGACGAAGCGTTTTAAAGGTGCGCTCAGGGTTTGCAAGGGCATCGCCCGGTCCCGCAACGGCAACGGTTGACAGTGAAGGATAGGCGGAAACCGACTCTTTTACCTTTGATAATCCCTCTTCAGGGGATATTATCCTGCTTGCAATGCCCGGACGGCTTTCATTCACGCAGTCAAAGTCACGGTTGCAGTAGTTGCACGAAACATTGCAAAGAGGCGCAACGGGAAGATGCACTCTCGCGCACCTTTGCGCCCCTGAAGGCGAAAAACAGGGATGCGAATCTTCTTCCAACCCCGGTAATGTTCCGGATATTTTCATAATTTTCTTATTTTCTTTGCATCAGAGTTCAAGTTTTAGTATCAATCTTTTTTACATATTTTAAAAAGTGAAAAATATTTTAAATGAAGAAAAAAGTCAAAAAAGATAAAGTGCCCCTCATAGGCGCCCATATGTCAGTAAGCGGAGGGGTAAGCAGAGCAATCGAAAGAGGGGAGAGCATCGATTGCAGGGCAATTCAGATTTTTACGAAAAACAATACGAGATGGGCGGCACCGCCTCTTAAAAAGGAAGAAATTGAAAGATTTCACGAACTTTATGAAAAGAGTCAAATCCGTTCGGTTTTTGCCCACGACATATATCTTATCAACCTTGCAAGTCCGGAAAAGACAATATACGAAAAGTCAAAAAGGGCCTTTCTCGAGGAAATTGAAAGGGCGGAACTGCTGAATCTCGATTTTCTGGTCTTTCATCCCGGCGCGCACCGTGGAAGCGGAAAGGAAGCGGGGCTTGAAAAAATCGCCGCAACGGTAAAGGACACGCTGAAACAGACAAAAGACTGCAAGGTAAGAGTACTTTTTGAAACGACTGCCGGACAGGGAACATCGTTGGGGTCAACATTCGAAGAGCTTGGATATCTCCTCAAAAACTCAGGAGACCCCCAACGCCTCGGCGTATGCCTCGATACGTGCCACATATTCGCCGCGGGATATGACATCAGAACTCAGAAGGGATACAAAAGCGTCTTCGATGAATTTGAACATTATGCCGGAGTTGAAAATATCAGGGCAATACACCTGAACGACTCAAAGGGCGAATGCGGTTCGCATCTTGACAGGCACGAGCACATAGGCAAGGGAAAAATCGGAAAGAGCGGATTCGGTTTTATAATGAATGACAAGAGATTCAAAGATGTGCCGAAAGTGCTCGAAACCCCAAAAGGCGAAGATATGAAGGAAGACGTCTCAAATATGAAAACCCTGAAATCCCTTTGCAAATAATCCAAAGTCCGGTCCAATGTCTCAAATCTTTTTTTTCAGCAAAAAATGTTTGACAACTTACCTCACTTTAAAAGTACAATAGTTATTGAATTTATTAATATTGCCGTTAACTTTTTCGCATTTTAAGAAACATTAAACAGAGGAAATAATGAGCGAGTGGCATTTTGTTTTAAACGGTGAAAAAGCAGGGCCTGTCAATGATGATGTCCTGAAAGAAAAAATATCATCAGGTGAAATCAAGGGCGACACTCATCTTCTCAAAAAGGGCTGGGCCTGCTGGACTCCCGCGCATCAGACGGATATCTATAAAACCACTCTCGGAATTACCGATGCGCCTGCCGAAAGTGAATCGGGTGAAGGCGCCGAACCCATAATAGATACTTCCACGGGAGAGATATCCGTAAAGGAGGCATTCACCTTCGGTTGGAATACGGCAAAGTCGAATCTCGGTTTTCTCATACCTGCATTCCTCATAATTTTTTTGGGACCCTATGTTCCCGCAATAATCGGAATGTTTGCCGGAAGTAACGTAATAGTCGGTTTCGTCGTGGGAATTCTTGCCGTGGCAATCAGCATTTTAATGCAGATGGGCTCGGTAAATATTTCACTGAAGTACACAACAAGCCAAAAACCGGAATACGATGACCTTATCAATGCTTATCCTCTGATTCTGAATTATTTGGGCGCCTCAATACTTGCCTTTATAGTAATCGGTATAGGGATGATACTTCTCGTTATTCCGGGAATAATTCTTGGACTGGCGCTTCAGTTTTATACCTTTATTATAATTGACAAAAAGCTTGGCGCCATTGACGCGCTTAAAAAAAGCTATGCTATTGCAAAGGGAAACTGGCTCAATATTTTTATATTTAACCTTCTTTTTGGCGTGGCAAATATTGCAGGCGCGCTATGTCTTGGCATTGGTATACTCATATCGGTTCCTGTGTCGATGATTGCCTATGCCCACTTTTACCGTCAACTAATGGCGAAAGAAGCGCTTTCACAACCGGAACAACCTCAAGGAGAAGAAAAAGCCGCTGTTTCAGAAGAAAAACCTGCCGAACCGCAAAGTGGCGCACCCGTTGAAACAGCGCCCTCGCCGGAACCTCAGGCAGAAGCAACACCGCCCGAACCTGAACCAGTACCGGAACCTACGCCAGAACCTGAACCTACGCCTGAGCCGGAACCTACGCCTGAACCTGACATAGATGATTTATCAGACATTAGCTTAGATGACATTTCCATTGAAGATGATATTGAACTGGAAGTTATTGATGAAGAACCGAAAGAACCAATCGAGCCGGAACCTGAACCAACGCCTGAACAGGAAGAAAAAATAGAACCTGAACCTGAACCGGAAGAACCGTCGCCACCCAAAAAACCTCTTAAATTTCAGTTCTCCGACGCTAAAAAAGAACCTGAGGATGGAAACGGCAACGAGTAATCATTCTAACTGAACTTCACTGCAAATTTTCTTAGTACAAAAAGTAATAATGCAAGACCTGACACCATCTTATCAACGCCTTTTATCAATCGTCATTATTGTTCTTCTCTCGGCGGGCATTTACCTCAACTCCTTAAACAATCAATTTCTTTACGACGACAAAGCGCTCGTCATAAACAACGAACTCATAAAAGATGTAAACAACATCCCCGCCTTCTTCATCAGGGACATATGGCCTGAAGTGGGCGAAGGTGTCTCAAACTATTTCCGCCCGTTAATCTATGTAATATTCACTATCAACTATTTTCTCACGGGGCTTGAGCCGTGGCTATTTCACGCCGTCAACATTCTCTTTAACACCGGATGCGCGCTCACGCTTTTTTTTATTGTCCTGAATCTTTCCGAAGATAAAAAAAATTTCTTTCTCCCATTTTCATCGGCCATTCTCTTTGCTGCTCATCCGGTACACACAGAAGCGGTTTCGTGGGTAAGCGGACTTCCCGACATATCTTCGACCTTCTTTTTTCTGCTCGCCTTTCTCTTTTTTATGAAAAGTGAAAGGACTTTAAGAGGTAAGCATCTTCTTTCGGCTTTTTTCTTTTTCACCGCCCTTCTTTGCAAGGAACCTGCAATAATGCTTCCCGCGGTATTGGTTGTCTATGATTTTTATTTTTCAAAGAAAAAAGGAAAGGGTCCCGCCTATTATCTACAACGCTATTCCCCTTATGCCCTTGCCGTCTTTTTCTACCTTATACTCAGGTCAAATGCCATCAGCGGGTTTACTCCTAACGTAAAACATTCCGCGCTTACTTTTTATGAGCTGCTGCTTAACATATTGACGCTTTTCGCGTCATACCTGAAAAAACTCCTTCTTCCCTCAAACTTAAGCGTTTATTATGTCTTTCATCCCGCGAAATCGTTTCTGGAAACAGCCGTGCCGGTTTCGGCAATAGTCGCAATATTTTATTTCATTCTTGTTTTTTATCTAAAAAAACGCCGGCCTCTGATTTCTTTTTCCCTGCTTTGGATTGTCCTGACAATTCTTCCGTCCCTTTACATACCCGCATTGGGTGAAAACGTATTTGCCGAAAGATACCTCTATCTTCCTTCTGCCGGTTTTTCCATAATCGCGGCATTTGCAACAGGCGCAATATCTTCATTCAGGTTTACAAAAAACAAATTTATCTCCGTTTCACTCATTCTCCTAATCATTGTGGAAGTGGCTTACTGCGCAAACACCGTACAGAGAAACTTTGTGTGGAAAAACGAAATGGCGCTTTGGTCCGACACGGTGAAAAAATCTCCCGACGGGGCAATACCTCACAGCAATTACGCCATAGTCCTCAGAAAAGCAGGCAGAATCGACGAGGCAATCGCTCACTATAAAGAGGCAATAAATTTAAGGCCCGATTATTTCGACGCTCACTACAATCTTGGCGTGGCATATCACCTCGAGGGAAATTTAAAGGACGCGGAAAAAGAATACAGAAAAGCGTTGTCACTGAATCCCCGCAGTTTCTCAGCCCATAACAATCTCGGCTCCCTTCTTCGCGACAGAGGACTATATGACGATGCCATAAGGGAATACAGAAAAGCATTGAAATTGAACCCTTCGCTTGAAATGACAAAAAGGAATCTGCGCAAAACCAGAATGCTCGCGCAAAAAAG
>CAZJVM010000092.1:0-8657 GCA_964549305.1 uncultured bacterium | reverse complement strand
ACTCGTGCCGGGTTTTATGAGATAGTTAATTCCGAACCTCGGTGAAAATTCATCATCAAAATCTTCAGTCATAGTTGTCATCTGGTCCCATCTGCCGCCTAAAGAAAAAGTGAATTTTCCGTAATTCAGCATGTTCTGGAAAAATAATGAATTTGTGGTCCTTTTAGGTCCACTCACAGTATAGCTTCCGGGAGATACACTTTTGGACCAGGCATATTCTTGCCCTAAAAGAAACGACATTCCGTCAAGAACATTGAATTTGTAAGAAATCTCATTAGCAATATCAAAACTTCTGTTAAGAATAAAATCCGGCGCTGAATTAAAGGGGCTGACTTTGTTGTCACCTACAAATCCATCTTTTTTGCCCAGCGCTTCATTCTCCTTTGTGTAATCTTCGTAATCATTGACAAATATAAAATCTGCAATGTCAGTGCTTTTAATAAGTCCTATTCTGACATTATAGGTAAGGTTAGGAGTAATATCCCATTTGTCTGCAATGGTCAAACTGTCACGGCGATTTATTACTCTGAGAAAAAACTGAAGAAATGTACCGCTTGCATCAGTGATTGAGATATTCCCCGGTGAAAATGCAGTATAGAAATCGAGGAATGAATAGCTCGGATTAATTCTTAATGTATTATTTTTGGATAGGTTAATTCCAAGGTTCAGACCTACTGAGTATCTTTCGCCTTTATCCCTGTCTCCGTCATCCATGAGCTTATTCAGGTTGTCACCGCTCCTGTATGGGATTTCCTTTCTGTCAGGTAAAATTTTTGTCCCATTATCTAACCTGCTGTCATTGGGAAATTTAGCGCCATAAAGCCTGTAAGCATTTCCAACAGGATTTCTGTCGGCAGTTGTCATACCGCTTTGATGTGAATATGCTCCCGAAAGAGCATAATTAAAATATTTATTACCCCAACTGTGATAGAAACTATAATTTTCAACCAGCTCTCTTTCAGCACCTCTTCTTCTCTGATATGTTCCTAAACTTGTAGAAACCTTCGTAACAGGTTTCTTTTTTCCTTTTTTTGTTATGATATTTATAACTCCCGCTGCCGCCTGCCCTCCGTACTGCGCCGAAGATGCACCTTTTAAAACCTCAATTCTCTCAATATTCTCAGACGGAATCTGGTAAACGTTTGCATATCCCGACCCCGGATCATTTGAAGGGACACCGTCAACAAGAAGAAGAATACCTGAAGAGGCAACTTTGGGAGGAGCAACCGTTCTTCCTCTTATTTTAATTGTCTTTGAAAATTCACTTCCCCCTGATTCAACCTGCACACCTGGAGTATTCATAATCAGATCAGACGCATTAGTTGCGACTGGAATCTTTGCCAATTCTTTTGATGAGATTACATCGACTGATGCTGTTGTCTTTGAAAGGGGAACTGTCAGTCTTTCACCGGTTACAATAATCTCCTCACCCATAAATGCCATCTCCTCGACCATAGGGAAATTAACAGCTGTTTTTTCTCCCTCTACAACGACTACATTTGTTGCCGTGGAAACCTTGAAGCCGAGAAGCTCTGAAATGAGTTTGTAAGTGCCTGCCTCTATTTGTACTTCAAACTCTCCCTTTTCATCCGTAAAGGCGATAATATCAGTGCCGTCAACGATAACGGATACGCCGGGAAGCACCTCACCGCTTTTTTTGTCGGTGACCTTCCCTTTGATAGTGCCCTTGCCTTCAGCATAAGCGGAAGTGAATGAAAATGTAAGAGATAAGAGAAGAGCTAAAAAAATCAGAAATGTTTTTGAAAATCTGGGATAAGACAATTGGGTAGACATACTGTTTCCTCCAGTAATCTGGTAGATTATTTCAATGCCTAACTGCTAGACAAAACATAGCGCATATGAAAACTTAATGACACTTTAACACCCATATGAAAAAAGTGTCAATAAAATATTGAGTGAGCACTCGATTTTTTTATTGCGCTTTCTGATTTATTTATTAAGAATGTTTCGCGAAACTACATTTTTTAAAAGGGGAGGAAAATAATATGATTACACTGCCTGATGAGTTTTTAAACTATGCGTATTTCTGGAGGAGAAAATGGGCAATAGAGATGACCGAGTTGCAGGGTCCTCCCAATCCTCATAAAATGCTCATAGATACCACAAGAATTCTTCCGAGCATCTGCACCTCCATTGAAAAAGAAGACGGCTCGCTGGTCACAAACGCAAAGGTAATAGGCGCGGGATTCGTACCCAAAGAAGACTATATGGTAAAGGTTACGAAAATATTCAAGGACCACATAAAAGCCGAAGGAATGGACGCCGCAAGCACATTTGCCTTCGGGAGGCATGAACTTCAGACAAAAGAAGACCGAATGAAGATGAGGGAGTTTCAGAAAAATTCGCTGAAACTTCTCATAGAAAATCTTTATTTTAAAAAGGAAGAAGCCCACAAAAAAATGGATTTCACGAAACTTTGCACAATTGAGCTTGGAAACCAGTATCCCGGCAAACCGGCTCATACATGGAATTACGTACAGAAAAATACAAGCGGCACTCTTTTATATTTCACGCCTCCTGTTTTAAGCTATGAGATAAGATGTAATATAGAGGTTCATAGGGAAGGCCCTTATTTTGATTTCATTCACGCGGTACACGATGTTTATTTCGGTGAAGACCCCAGTGAAATGGAACTTCCCGCGTATATTTTCAATGCCGAAGAAGTTTACGACAACAGCGCAACTCCTCAGGGTTACGGAAAGCAGATTGCGTAAAAAAGCTTAAAACGCCCACTGAAAGGAAAAGAAAGCAGGGCAACTTTACTCTTTACCCCCTGCCCTTTTTATTAATGTCCGAAGAAAGAAAAATACTCGGCATTCATATTGCCGACGATCTCAAAATTTCAAATTTTGCGGGAATCTTCCTTGTATGCGCTCTGATAATGCTTGCATATATGATTCCAACGATAGCGCTGCCCCGTTTTCTCAAGGAAACAGTCGGAATCGGCAATAAAAATTTTGGGACGATTAACTCCGCTATTCAAATAATAGGTTCTCTTACAAACATAATTTTTCTCGGATATGTGGGATTTCTCTCTGACCGTTACGGAAGAAAAATTCTCCTTTCCTATGGAATGCTTTTTGCCGCGCTCGCTTTCGTAATCTATTCGCTTCCCATATTTTTTTCATCTCTCTTTGGAGTGTCCGCCCTTATATTCGTTTTCGCCTTTCACTTCTTTTTCTCACTTGCAATGACATTTGCATTCCCGCAGATGATAACGATAACCGCGGACTACACAAGCTTCAAAAGCAGAGGCAAGGCAATGGCAGTGGCATCTACTATGATGGGAGTGGGTGTTACAGGCTCATTTTTCTTCTTTTCCAAGATACAGCTTTCTTTCGGAGTACTTTCCCTCTTCTTCATCGGCGCGGGGCTTTGTTTCGTAACATACCTCATAACTACCTTTCTGATTGTTGACAGATATCCTGAAAGGCATAAAAAAAACATCGGAGAAAGCGGACAGAAAGAAAAGAGCTGGAAGATAGTTTTCGATGAGCTCAAAAAAAACAAGGGACTTAAATTCTGCATAGTCTCCACATTTCCAGCTTCCGTTGACAGAATAATCCTCGGCATATTCATCTTTATATGGGCAGTGGAAAGCGCTCCCGATTTCGGAATGAGCCACGCAAAAGCAACTGCAATGGCGGGAATAGTCGTAGGGCTTTCAAGCCTTTGCGCCCTTCTCTCAACACCCTTCTGGGGTATTGCGGCAGACCGCCTGGGAAGGATGCCGATTCTCGTATCCGGGCTTACCCTCAAGGGCGCGGGGTTTCTTCTTATCGGAATTTCATCGAGTCCCTTCGCTCTTCAGGTAAAACTTGCAGGCATCCTGACGGGATTGGGTGTAGCCGCGGTCTCCGTGGGCACTTCAACGCTTACCGCGGATCTTTCTCCCAAAAAAATTCTCGGCTCTGTGCTCGGAGTGTCAAACACCGTAGGGTCATTGGGGACGCTTACATTCGTGCAAATCGGAGGAATTCTCTTTGACCAGGTCAGCCACTCGTCTCCCTTTGCAATAGTGGGTGTTGCCGATATTGCCGCCCTTATATACGGACTGACCGTATGGAAACATATCCCCAAAATAACCCGCCACAGCGATTTCAAGGATACCGAGTGACATTTATTTTTTTCCATTAATTTTCCGTACGTCTCAAAAAGATTTGACAGCACAATACTCAATGTTTAATAAATAGCTGTTTACTCCAAAAGGGCTAATAAAATGTCATCGGATAAAGTTTCGAGACGAAAGTTTATGGACAGTTCCATCCGCGCTCTTATAGGCGCGGGAGGAGCGGGAATTCTCGGTTATTACTACCTCGGCAAAGAAATAAAAAAGGAGTCAGGGCTTCTGATTCAGCAACGAAACTACTCCGTATCTTCCGACGATTCCTTTCCTCAAATGTCAGTCGTCGAAGGCAAAGACATCGATAAAATGGTCGAAAGGGGAATTGAGCTTTTAGGCGGAATAAAGCGCTTCATTTCGCGAGGAGACATTGTTACCGTAAAGCCGAATATCGGATGGGACAGAATGCCCGTGCAGGCGGCAAACACAAATCCCGATGTGGTTAGAAAGGTTGTGGAGTTATGCCTTGATGCCGGCGCTTCGAAAGTGACGGTAATTGACATCTCCTGCAACGACCCCGTGCGCTGTTATGAAAGAAGCGGCATTGCGGCAAAAGCTCTCAAAGCGGGAGCGCTGGTAACGATTCCCAAAGAAAGAAATTTCAGGCGACTGAGGATTAACGGCACAGTGCTTCACGAATGGCCAGTTTACAGGGATTTCATAGAAGCGGACAAGGTTATCAACATACCCATTGCAAAGCATCACAACCTGACAGGGCTTACGATGGGCCTTAAAAACTGGTACGGTATTTTGGGCGGAAGGCGCGAAGCGCTTCATCAAAAGATAGACGAAAGCATTGCCGACCTTGCCTCATTCATAAAACCAACCCTAACCATACTCGACGCATACAGAATACTTCTTAGAAACGGCCCTCAGGGAGGAAGCCTCGATGATGTTGAAATGAAAAATACGATTGCCTTTTCAACTGACCAGGTTGCAATAGATTCCTTCGGCGCGACGCTTTTTAGCATAGATCCCCAATCGCTCGGCTTTCTTACGGAAACATACAGGCGCGGTTTGGGAGAAATCGACATTACAAAAATAAAAACAGTGAGGGAAAAAATCTGAACAAGGGAAAAATTAAATGGTTGAGGGTACTTAGAATTCTCTCACAGGCTTTTTTTCTTCTGCTATTCCTCTTTCTTCTCTTTAAAAGCGAATATAAGGGAAGTTTCAACACTGAAGTGGCAAAGGAAATAACAATCGGGTATCCTGTGGCGATTTTTCTTGAATCCGACCCTCTCCACGGTCTTACCACTATACTTTCCTCAGGCACCCTTTATGAAGGGATGAAATGGTGCATCGGCATATTAATCCTGTCAATACTCTTCGGAAGATTTATCTGCGGGTGGGTTTGTCCTATGGGCACATTGAATCATCTGTCGGGAATAGCATTTACGGAAAAGAAAAAAAGCGCTCGCGTAAAGGAGAACAGATACAGGGAGTCCTTTAAAATCAAATACTACATTCTAATTGTGATAATCGCGTCGGCGCTCTGCACTTCCCTTCTCACAGGATTTATGGACCCCATATCTCTTCTTACAAGGTCTCTCGTAACATCGATTATTCCGACGCTGAATATAATCGTGAGATGGGTGCTCGACATTTTTTCTCTAACAAACATCGGAGTTATTCAGAAGACAGGCGATTTGCTCTATAATTTTGCGGACAGGACAATCCTGAGTTTCACTCAGCAGCATTTTCACAGAGGTTATATTATGGGAATACTTTTTATCGTGATTCTCGTATTGAACCGCAGAATAATCCGTTTCTGGTGCAGATTTCTCTGCCCCCTTGGAGCGTTGCTCGGAGTTTCCTCGTGGTTCTCCATATTCGGAATAGAAAAGAAGAACGAAAAATGCACCGACTGCAACCTCTGCCTTGTAAATTGTCAGGGAGGATGTGAGCCCATAGGACGGGTAAAGTGGCACGCGAACGAATGTCATATGTGTTTCAATTGCAGAGTTGTATGCCCTGAGGATGTAATCCGCTTTAAGCTCTTCCCCGAAAAAAATGGAATAACAGACTCACCCGACCTCAACAGAAGGCGGGTTATAAGCTCAGTCGCCGCAGGAATTGCCGTATATCCTTTTATGCGCTCAAGTGATGAAGTCTCCGCGAATTTTAACGAAAAGCTCATTCGACCTCCCGGAGCGCTTCCCGAAGGAGAATTTCTCGCCCGCTGTATCAAGTGCGGACAATGTATGAAGGTATGCCCCAATAATGCCATACATCCCGCGTCGTGGGAAGCGGGTCCCGAAGGAATATGGACACCTGTCATCATACCTCGCATAGGATACTGTGAATACAATTGTACACTTTGCACGCAGGTTTGCCCCACGGGGGCGATAGGGAAACTTACCCTTGAGGAAAAAACGGGGAAAAACGGCGAAACACCCGTAAAAATAGGCACTGCCTTCTATGACAGGGGGAGATGCCTTCCGTGGGCAATGTCAACTCCCTGCATAGTTTGCGAAGAATGGTGTCCCACGCCCAAAAAAGCCATATGGCTTGAGAAGACAAAGGTACTCGCGCCCGACGGTAAGGAAGTGCGCGTAAAGAGACCTTACCTTAATCCCGAACTTTGTGTAGGATGCGGCGCCTGTGAAACAAAATGCCCCGTAGGAGATAAGCCGGCGGTTTATGTGACATCGATTGGCGAAACGAGGTCATCTGAAAATCAGATTCTTTTAACGCCCTTTGGAAGGAGAAAAAAATAATGGTTTCAAGTAATCGCGCAATTATTCGTTCTTTAAGTCTTTTTTTAATTATAACCTTCTTTGCATTTCTCGCGCCTCAATATGTGTCAGCGGAAAAAAGCGAACTCGAATCGCTTCTTCCCTCATCGATGCTTAAAAAGGGATTTTCAACACCCTATGAATATTCTGTTTATGATGATTCAGATTTGTTTGAATATATGGACGGAGGCGCGCCCTTCTACATCGAAAGGGGATTCATCGAGTTGATTTCTGGTGAATACAAGAAAGGCAATGATTCATTCATAGTGGATATCTACGAAATGGAAGATTCTAAAAGCGCCGCGAAACTCTTCGGGGATATAAAGAAGAAGGAGGCAAAGAAAACGGAATTCGGCGAAGAGGGGCAGTTGGGGAGCAATCAGGCGGAGTTTTACAGGGGAAAGTATTTTGTGAGAATCGTCGCTTTCAGGACTGACGAAAAAACCCTTTCAATAGTCAGAGAGTTTGCAACGGCAGTTGACGCAAACATAACGGCTGAAACCAATGGAGAAAAAAGTGAAGAGAAAAAAGGATGAAAATATGAAAAACAGTTCCAGGCGGAATTTTTTAAAACAGACTGCCGCGGGTACGCTCGGAATTTCGCTTCTTCCCTCACTTTCCACAAAAATCTTTTCGGAAGAAAAAAGCACATCCACCTCATCACCGAGAAAAGGATTGGGCAATCTATTCGTTAAGGACGGAAAGCCTGTAGTTATGGATATTTCCGGAGGAGATAAATTAAAGCGCCTTGAGGCGGGAATATCGAAGCTTGAAAATTTTTCATCTTTGGTCAGAGGAAGAAAAATCGCATTAAAACCCAACACTGTCGCGGCAACCCCCTATCCCGTATGCACCGACCCTGAATTTATTAATCACCTTTGCAAAATACTGAATGACTTTTCGCCTTCCGGAATTTCAATTTACGATTCTTCGGGAAGGACTGCTTCTAAATTCTCGGCAATGGGGTTTGAGGATACAGCAAAAAAATTCGGAGTAAAACTCGTTCCTGACAAACCTGGCAACAGGGAATTATTTCTTCCCGTATCGAGGAAGGAATGGAAGGTAATGCCTGTCATAGATGTTTCAAGACATCTTTACGAAAGTGAAGTAATCATAAATCTTCCCACCGTAAAAAGACACGGTGAAGCGGCTTTCAGCTCTGCAATGAAAAACCATTTCGGTTCAGTTTACGGTCCAAACAGATGGGAAAATCACGCAAGATTGCGTGATAGGAAAAATCCCGCAATCGTTCTCGAGGAATTTCGCATTCCCTTCAGGCTTCTTGCCGCGGAATTTTCAGATGCTGTGCGATGCGAACTTACAATCGCTGACGCGACAGATTTGCTAACGAAAAGCGGTCCTTTGCTTGCAGGCGCTGAAATCAAAAAGGGTGTCAACCGCCTTCTCATATCCGGAGACATCTCTGCCTGTGACCTTATGGCATCTAAAATAATGGCTGAAAACGATGATACATACAGCGAAGCAATGTGGAATCCGGTTATTGATTACGCAAAAAACCTTGGACTGGGCACAAATGATATGAAATCTGTGAGCATCGAAAAAATTTCAATATAATAATAACAATCAAAAAACCATTCCGCATAATATCCGAAAAAAATTTTTCTTCCCGGAAAATATTTTTCGTGCTTTCGTAAATCCTCTGTATAGGGTCATTCAGCTTATCCTCTTATATTTCAGATAGTTGTCTGCAATTAAATGAATTGGCACAAATATTGCATTATCACTTAGCTGTTTAAAAAGCCGCTTTACGCAAA
>CAZJVM010000091.1:0-8782 GCA_964549305.1 uncultured bacterium | reverse complement strand
AATCTAAATAATCTGTTATAAACTATTTTAATAGAATATCTCTTATTATTTCAAATATTTAAAATAAAATATAAATAAATTTGATTTTTTGGCACATATATTGCACATTAATTAATTTATAATATCTTTTATTATTTTATATGGAAAAATATAACAAATATTCAATTTTGATAGCATTTTTATGCTTATCATTTTGCCTTATCGGATGCAATCCTCAAGGCAAAGAAATAGATAACACAAAGGCAAGACTTGACCTTGCGCGCCAAAACAACAATCTCAACCAGATGTATTTATCATTAACACAGTTAAAAAATCTCGGTAAAAAATCAAAAGAGATTGAAAATGAGTTATCGAAGGTTGAGTCGGGAATTGAAATCCTAAATAATCTGACGCTTTACAAGAGTTCTCACGACCACGAAAATGCCGTAAAATCGGCGGCACAGTTGTTAGCATTGTTTCCATATCATCCTGAGGCAAATAAAACGTTGAATGAATCGGGATTGATTCTTTCCTATCTGGAAAGCACGAAAGAAAATATAAACTCCTGCTTCAAAAAAAGTGTTGAAAACAAATTTGAACTTATCCCGCCTGAAAGAATGAATGGTTACAACATAAAAGTCAATTACCGCAAAATTCTGTTTAATTTGGGCAAAGCCGAAAAATCCTTAAAGGAAGCCAAAAAATTGGACCCCAGAGTCGAACAGATACTGGAGTTCGAAAAGATAATCAGAGAATTGAAAAAAAATTTGATTTTAAATCTAACAAATAACATTCTTAAAAGAAGCATCGCGGTAACTGACTATATGAATTCATTTTACAACATCATATATAGCGGGATGAGCGACGAAGAAGACAAAAATTGGGCGTCTTCGGATTTTTTAAAAAAAGCGGCACCTTATATAAGAGAGGTGAATAAAACGGTTGTCCCCATAATCAATGAAATGAATATCTTGTCCTCATATCTTTCTAATTATTCAAAAGAAGGCGAAACGACATTTTTAAAATTCGTCAATCAATTAAATATGAAAACATCAAAATATGTTTCCTCAATTACCAATCCTCAATCTTCGATTATGGATTACAAGAAAAAGAATGATTATCAGTCAAGAGACATAAAATCGTTAATAACCAAAATAAATGCATCTCTGCCTGAAAGCAGTAAAATTTCCAAAAACATTGAAACATTCGGTGCAACCATATCGCATTACCGTCTTTTTAATTCTCCAAAGGATACGGAAAATATTTTAGAAAAGTATAAAATAGTAATCTAAGCTACCTTAGGCCATTTTTTACAATTTTTCCCTCCTCTGCAAATCAATTTCGATTCATTAAATACATTGTTATTCCAGGACTGTTTTTCTCGTCATATCTTTCAGTATATGTCCGAAAAGAGATTTGTTTCTCTGAAAATGAAGGAGAGTAAATATGAAAAAAATCAGTTTATCGTCAATAGCTATTTTCACATCACTTTCGCTTGTGCTGATATTTGCGCCATATTCAATGATTAAAACTTCAGATGCCGCAAACAAAAAACCGGCAGTAAAAAAGGTTTCGCCAAAAAAAATAAAACAGGGTGAAACATCAGACATTAGCGTAAAAGGAAAGCGATTTGACAATGAAACGGGAAAATCTCCAACGATTAAATTCAGCGGAAAGGGAATTACCGTCAACAGCGTAAAGTTCGTAAATACAAAAAAAATCACTGCAAATATCACAGTATCTTCAAGCGCCAAAAAAAATAAAAGAGCGATAATTGTGAAAAATTCCCATGGGAAAAAATGCAAAAAAAAGAAAGCTCTTAAAATCCTCAAAGGAAGCGTCAGTGCCGGAAAGTCAACAGTTGTTTTCACTAATAAAAGCACTTACAGCGATTTTTAAAGGAAGTGATTGTAATGGTGAAAAAAAATAACAGAGGAGGTTATAAAATGTTTCATAAGAAAATGTCTGTTGTGTTCTTTATAATACTGACTGCTTTTATCGTCATTCCCTCTATCGCTTTTTCCGCCGGCGATACCGTTGAAGCTGTGAATATCACTGCCACTGAAATCGATGTTGCGACTGACTGCGGAAACAGCACATCTAACTGCACCTGGGAGGCACTTTTCAAAAGCAGCAGTGGCGCCACAATCAATCTCCTTGACAGCAAGATTATGTCCACAGGTGAAGATTACAAGGCAAACTCCGTACCTGCGGGGGATTATAAATATATGAAATTTTCACTCTCCAAGTTTGAAATAGTTTCAGGAGAAAAAACTTTCGATATCCTGAGCAAGCTTGTTTATGAGAAACACATAAACAAAAGCAACGGCAGTTATTATCTGTATGCTTCTTCAAATCCTTCTTTTCAGGGTGAGCAAAGCGGAGAGGATGTAATGTTTATGCTCCCCTTTTCTGTTGAAAAAGACGGAGCAATAACAATGACAGTTAATTTCTTTCTGCCCGAAGAAGCCGTTAAATGCCAAAACGGTGATTGCATGCTCACCCAACCTCCGGTAATTTCCATTGGACACGGCGGAGATGAAGGAAGTGCAGGAGGTAGCGGACTTGGAATACTCAAGGGAAACATAAGCAATCTTCCCTCGGCGGACAAGCCCGTGTATATAGGTTTTTTCCCTGCAGGCAATATTCCTCAACAGGGGCAGCCTCCCGTGTTAGGTGCAGAAGCGGTGGTTTCGGGTACAACCGGAACCTTTACAAGCGCTCTTCCCGACGGTTCATATTATATTGTGGGTTTTCAGGATGCAGACCCTGATGATACGGGGGGAATGCCGATGCCAAATGAAGGCGTTGATTCCTTCTACAATGACTTTAAGACAGGCTATGATGTGGAAAGCGGAATTACCACGACGGCAGAAATAGATTTCGGTTCCGACAATGTGGAAATATTCGATGGTTCGGAAAGCGTAACCCTGAGAATAGATCTTTCAAATATCAGTTCACAGAATAAAACGAATAAAAAACTTTACTTAGGGTTATTCCCGAATGATAACGGAATACCCTGCAATCAGGCAATGCAGTCCGATGACGGCCCGGAAATAGGGGAAGTCAAGCGCCTTGAAGGGAGTGAAGATTACAAGGATATTACAATCGAAGGAATTGAAGCAGGAGAATACTGCGTTTTCTCTCTTCTCGACATTGTAGAGGAAGATTACACCGAACCCACAAACGGCTCTGATTATCTGGGATGTTACGGCGACTGCATGCAGAATAACAGCACAGGGTTAACAATTACGGCAGGACAGGACAATGTCTTTACATCGACTTCGGTAACACTGAGTGTTTTTGATATGGGAAATTTTGCTCCGTAAGCGTGCATTGTTGAGTTAGTAACGTTTCTCCACCCCTCAAAGCTCACGAAGTTTTCACTCCTTCGTGAGCTTTTTTTTCCTATTCAAAAAGTTTTCTGTATTTGCCGTATCCTTCCTTTTCAAGGTCTTCTTTGGGAATAAACCTGAGCGCGGCGGAATTAATGCAATATCTCTGACCGGTAGGCGCGGGCCCGTCAGGAAATACGTGGCCCAGATGTGAATCGGCGTTTTTGCTTCTTACTTCAATCCTCGTCATAAAAAGACCTTTATCGACCTTTTGTAGAACATTTTCACCTTCAAGAGGTTTTGTAAAACTCGGCCATCCCGTACCTGATTTAAACTTGTCCGTTGAACTGAAAAGGGGTTCACCCGATACTATATCAACATAAATTCCTTCTTTTTTGTTATCCCAATATTCATTGTTGAAGGCTCTTTCAGTGCCGTTTTTCTGAGTTATCTTATACTGAAGAGGAGTAAGGCTTTTTTTAAGCTCATCATTGGAAGGTTTAATAAACTTCCCTTCCCCTGTCCCTTCGCCTCCCCATAATCTGTCCAAAACCTGAAGGCGTCCCGAACCCGCTTTGTAGAGGTTATATCTTGTTGGATTTTTCTTATAGTAATCCTGATGATAGTTTTCCGCTTCATAAAAGGCATCAAGTTTCTTGATTTCTGTTGCAATCGGTTTGTCAAACCGTCCTGAGTTTCCAAGTTCTTCCTTTGATTTTTCAGCAATTTTTTTCTCTTCGTCATCTTGATAGAAAATCGCTGTCTTATACTGCGAACCTCTATCAACAAAGGAACCTCCGCTGTCAGTAGGGTCGATCTGCCGCCAGAAAACATCTAATATCTTTTCATAAGACAATTTTGAAGAATCATACAAAAGCTGAATTGCCTCATAATGCCCTGTTGTTCCCGAAGAGACTTCTTCATATGTAGGGTTTTCAACTGCGCCGCCGGTATAACCGGCTTTCACTTCAATGATTCCGTCAAGCTTTTCAAAAGGCGGTTCCATACACCAGAAACATCCTCCGGCAAGTGTCGCTGTTTTCACATTTTCGGTTTTTACCATTGTCTTTTTTCCTCCTTTTTCAAAACTATCTCCGTCAGAACATCCCAACATCAACAAACAAGCAATAAACAATACATTCATTACCCTTTTCATCTTAGCCGCCTCCGTTATGGATAATAAAAAAACATATTTTTTTATCATCACATTATTCTCTATAACAAACTATTCTATTCTGAAACAAATATCAAAAAGCAGAGAGATAAGTTAAATGTATTCCGGCAGGAGTTTATAGTTTGACAAACAGAACTAAAATAATTTAAATAGCCAGCGTTGGGAATGTGGCGGAACTGGCAGACGCGCTGGATTTAGGATCCAGTGGGCAACCGTGGGGGTTCGAGTCCCCCCTTTCCCACTCCTTTTACGATTTCTTTTTTTGAATAAATTCACAAAACTTGATTTAAAATCCTTTTCATAATATCAAAGTATAAAATAATAAAGTCAGCAACCATTCAAATATGCGCGCAGTCATACAAAGAGTAAACGAAGCATCAGTTGAAATTGAAGGCAAACTCTATTCTTCTTGCAAGAAAGGGTTGTTAATTCTTCTTGGCGTAGGTGAAGATGATACTGACGAAGATTTAAATTACATTGCTGAAAAATGCGCCAATTTGAGAATATTCGAAGATGAAAAGAGAAAAATGAATCTTTCCGTTCTCGATGTAAAAGGTGACATTCTCGTTGTGAGCCAGTTTACTCTTTTTGCCGACACTCGCAAAGGCAGAAGACCAAGTTTCATAAAAGCGGCAAAACCCCACAAGGCAATTCCTCTTTATGAAAAGTTTATTTCTAAAATGGAATCTTTCGGGCTCGCTGTCAAAAGCGGAGTTTTCGGCGCTATGATGGATATAAAGCTCATAAATGCGGGACCCGTAACTATAATGATAGACAGCGCGGAGAAATAATTTTGGCTGAAAATAAATCGTTAATTGAAAACCTCAGACCTTATTATCCATATGTGCTTCCCTTCGCGGCATTTATGGTTTTCACCGAAGCGGGAAACTGGATACCGGGTTCCGTATATTATATTTATCCTATAAAGACATTGGTAACGGCAGGCATACTTTTGTACTACTGGAAATATTACAGGGAGCTCAATCTCGGATGGACGGGATTTTCGCTTTTTTGCGGAATAGCCGTATTTATTATCTGGGTGGGAATCGAAGGTTCCTATCCCAAGATTTCCGGATCTACCTATGACCCTTACGCCTTCACGAGCAAAAGAGTAGCCGTATGGCTTATCTTCAACAGAATGATTGGTAGTGTAATTGTAGTTCCTGTTATGGAAGAGCTTTTCTGGCGATCTTTCATTCTCCGTTTTCTCATTAATCAGGATTTTCAAAAAGTAAAGCTTGGAGCTTTCACCTGGTCATCATTTATCATAAGTTCCCTTCTTTTCGGTGCAGAACACAACCGCTGGCTTGCCGGTATTATCGCAGGCGCAATCTACAATATAGTTCTCTATCACAGGAAGGAACTTTCCGACTGTATTGCCGCCCATGCTGTGACAAATTTTCTTTTGGGGGTTTTCGTTATTTCTTCAGGCACTTATGAATTCTGGTAGGCGCTTGATTAAACACTTTGAAATCATACTCTAAAAAAGGTCCATATTCCAATTACAACAAATGCCACTCCCGCAACCTTTGACATAACCTTTTCATCAATCCAGCTTGAAAGGAATGTGCCTGCAAACACCGCTATTGCTGAAGCAACTGCAAGGGCAAGTGCAGATCCGAGAAATACCATCAGTTTGCTGTTTTGCGCTTCCGATGCGTAAAGCATCGTTGCAAGCTGTGTTTTGTCGGCAATCTCCGCGATAAATACAGTTGAAAATACTGTCACAAAAAGTTTCAGATCCATTAACCTCTCCCCCTTTTTCATACATTGAATTCAAATTATTACGGAACCCGCTTTTATTATTTGAAAATGACTTAGTCAAGGAATGGTAGTTTGATATGTAAGCGAATGCAAGTTCTGAGTAATAGGCAAGAAATGTGGAAGAGAGGGAATCGGAAAAACATTCTCAAAAGAAGAAATAAGATTAAGTATGACATCCTCGGAATTACCCTAACGGAATATTTTCTTTTTTAAAACAGCCCCATTGCCTTTGAGAATACAAATATTTGCCAGACGTCAATAATGAAGATTTAATCCCATTGTTTGTCAGGAATTCAGGACTTGCCACCGCCAGAGTTTGAAGCTATATTGTGTAGCAAGTACAGAAAACAATTACTCGGACAGGTCACCCTATAACTATCAGACTAAATCTATACATTCCATAGGGTACAGTCAAATATTCAGAATCAAGGAACAGGGAAAAAGAGCAAATATGGAATTCGGACTTTTAAAGGATGTAGTCATCATATTTGGATTATCTATTGTAGTCATATATATATGCTACCGTGTCAAACTGCCTGCCATAGTTGGTTTTTTTCTGACGGGAATACTTGCAGGTCCACATGGATTTGGTCTTATTGATGCGATAAATGAAGTAAGGTTTCTTGCTGAGATTGGCGTCGTGCTTTTGCTTTTTACAATTGGAATCGAAGTATCCTTAAAAAACCTCCTTCAGATAAAAAAAATAGCCATTCTAGGCGGGATACTGCAAATTGCATTAACGACTCTTCTAATCATATTTTTCGCGACAAAATTTGCAAGCTTGCCATACGGCAAAGCAGTTTTTATGGGATTTCTCGTATCCCTCAGCAGTACTGCAATAGTTCTTAGGACCCTTCAAAGGAGGACGGAACTCGGCAGTACCCATGGGAAAACATGCCTTGCCATACTGACATTTCAGGATATTGCTATTGTCCCGATGATCCTGGTCACACCATTTCTTGCCGGCAATGGTATAAGCGGGGGCATTTCGCTGGTTATGCTTTTCCTCAAGATAGCAGGAATAACAATTCTCATATTTATCAGCTCAAAGTGGATAGTTCCTCGCCTGCTCTACTACATAGCCCATACAAGAAGCCAGGAATTATTTCTTATGGGAATAGTTTTAATCTGCCTTACAATAGCATGGATTACTTCAAGTATTGGGCTATCGCTTGCCCTTGGAGCATTTCTTGCAGGACTTATAATTTCAGAATCGGAATACAGCCACCAGGCATTTGGCAATATAGTCCCTCTCAGAGATGCCTTTGCAAGCTTTTTCTTTGTCTCAGTGGGTATGCTTCTTGACAGTCAATTTTTCACTGCAAACATCTTTAGCGTTATTCTTGCTACATCAGGAGCCATAATACTTAAAACCATGATAATCAGCACCATCGCTCTCATACTCGGATATCCCTTTCGTACTGCCATAATATCAGGACTTGCCCTAAGCCAGATAGGTGAATTTTCCTTTATTCTTTCGGAAATCGGAAGAGAAAAAGGACTACTTGATGAGCAGATATACCAGCTTTTCCTTTCAGTTTCCGTTCTTACGATGATGATAACCCCTTTCATAATGACACTCGCGCCCCGTATTGTTGATCTCCTTTTATTCCTTCCTCTCCCGCAAAAGCTGAAATCGGGCATTTCGGCAGAAAAAGACGATTTAACAGAAGAAAAACTAAATCACCTTATAATTGTAGGGTTTGGAATAAACGGAAGAAACGTGGCAAAAGCCGCAAAAGAAGCCGATGTTAATTACATCATCATTGAAACCAATCCTGACACTGTAAAAAAGGAAAAGCTTAAGGGTGAAGATATCTTCTACGGTGACGCAACGCATGAAGCAGTACTAATTCGGGCAAACATAAAGAAAGCTTCAGTGCTTGTTGTTGTAATTGCAGACCCTGCGGCAACGAACAGAATCACCGAAATCGCTAGGAGATTAAACAGCGAGATTCACATAATCATACGAACACGATATGTAGAAGAAATGAACCTGCTTTACAAGTTAGGTGCTTCAGAAGTAATCCCTGAAGAATTTGAAACATCAGTTGAAATATTTAAACGCGTGCTCCTGCATCTTAATGTTTCAGACCAACGCATCAAAGCGCTTGTAGAAGATGTGCGCTCTCATGGATATGAACTATTCAAGAGCCTTAACAAGTGACAACATCGGGAAAATCCTCATTTTCACGACAAATACAAAATGTAAGCAATGCGAATCCAATATGTATTTCAAGCATCAATGCCACTAATTGTATATTCATTTCCTAAGCCATAAAGTCTGGTTGTCTCTATAAAGCTTTATTAATTATTGATATTAAACATAGTATGTTTCAGGATTTCTGCCGGAGTTTATCCCGTATACCGATACAGGACGGGAATGACAGGCGGGATACCTGTCCTACGCCAAGCAACTCTTTATCGGCAGATATCAACAATGAAGGTTAGATCCCGTCTCTTACTTCTTTATTTTTTGGCGGGTTCAGAATTTGGATGCAAGGCAAGGAAGTGAACGATGAGCAAGTCC
>CAZJVM010000090.1:0-8888 GCA_964549305.1 uncultured bacterium | reverse complement strand
ACAAGATATACAACCTTTTTTGCATAACCCTGAACTCCTTGACAGAATAGCAGTCATCCGTTTAAACTGATAAGACAAATTTTATTATATTTTCCCAAATGGCAAAGAAAGTAAGAAAACTAAAAAATAGCGTAAAAAAACAATCACCGAAATATCTTCTTTGGTTTCTTATTGCCTATCCTTTCATCATTGCAGTCTTCTTTTTCGGGGGAGACAACGCCTATTTCAGGCTCCGCGAACTTCAGGAAAAACAGAGTTATCTTCAAAGCGAGATAGACCATCTTACAAACGAAAACAGAGAGTTGCAGTCCAAAATAGAGATGGCGAAGAATGACCCTTTCTGGACGGAGAAAATCGGACGGGAAGAGCTTGACCTTGTGCGCGATGGAGAGATAGTTTTCAAGATTGTGGATAAAAACAAGAAATGAAATTAAGAAACTGTTTTCTCTTCCTTCTTCTTTCGCTTTTAATCCTGGCGCCTGCCTGCGGAAAAAAGGAGTCATCGAAGAAAGGCACAGTAAATGAAAAAATTGCTTATGAACCTGCATACGGAGATACGATTATCGAGGGTTCAATCGGGCAGGTATCCACTCTCATTCCTCAGCTTGCTTCCGATTCGGCATCTCACGAGGTAGCAGACCTTATCTACAACGGGCTTGTTCGTTATAACAAGGACCTTGTAATCGAAGGTGTGCTTGCCGACTCGTGGAAGGTTTCGGAAGACGGTCTGACAATTACCTTCAACCTGAAACAAAATGTTAAGTGGCATGATGGCGCGCCCTTTACGTCAAAAGATGTACTCTTCACTTACAAGATGATGATTGACCCCAAGACCCCCACTGCGTACAGCGGAGATTTTTTAAAGGTTAAGAAAGCCGATGCGCCCGATGAGCATACATTTGTCGTAACTTACGAAAAACCCTTTGCCCCCGCGCTTATAAGCTGGTCGTCTTCAATTCTGCCTGCGCACATTCTCGAAGGCAAGGATATTACAAAAACGGAATTCGGAAGAAATCCCGTGGGTACCGGTCCGTACAAATTCGGTAAGTGGGAAAGCGACAGAATAATACTTGTTTCAAACCACGATTATTTCGAAGGCAGGCCCTATATTGACCGTGTAATTTACCGGGTGATTCCCGACAACCAGACAATGTTTCTCGAATTGAAGGGAGGCGGAGTGGACTGGATGGGGCTTTCCCCGCTGCAATACAGCAGACAGACGGAAACAGATTTTTTCAGGAAGAATTTTCAGAAATACCGCTATCCTTCTTTCAGCTATACATATCTGGGCTATAACCTTCTCGATGAAAAATTCAGGGACAAGAGAGTAAGGCAGGCATTGAGTTTCGCGATAAACAGGCAGGAGATAATCGATGGTGTATTAATGGGACTCGGAAGAGAATCTACGGGGCCTTATCTTCCCGATATGTGGGTATATAACGGGGATGTAAAAAAATATCCCTATGACAAGGCAATGGCAAAAGACCTTTTCGCAAAAGCAGGCTGGACTGATTCGGATGGAGACGGTTTTTTGGACAGAAAAGGTAAAAAATTTGAATTTACGATTATTACAAATCAGGGAAATTCGATGAGGGCGAGGACCGGAGAAATCATTCAGAAGAATCTTCAGGATATGGGCATAGATGTGAAACTGAGAATAATTGAATGGGCGTCTTTTTTAAAGAACTTCATAAACCAGAAAAAATTTGAAGCGGTGATTCTGGGCTGGAGCGTTCCGCGCGACCCCGATCTTTACGATGTATGGCATTCAAGCAAGACGGGACCTGAAGAACTAAATTTTATTTCCTATTCAAATCCGGTAGTAGATGAATTGCTGGAAAAAGGAAGGTCAACATTCAATCTGGAAGATAGAAAAATGTACTATTCAAAAATTCAGGAAATACTTGCCGATGACCAGCCCTATACGTTTCTCTATGTACCCGATGCGCTTCCCGCGATAAACGGAAGATTCAAGAATATTAAACCTGCTCCCGCGGGAATAACATATAATTTCACAAAGTGGTTTGTTCCCAAATCGCTTCAAAAATATTCCCTTACACCCTGAAAATTTGCTGTGAATTTTCGGTAAAAAAGTGGTCAAAAAAATCTTTTTTCTCTGCTCTCTCTGTGTTTTATTAATAGTTTTGAGTTTTATAAACTGTTAATATTAAAATTTAATATCTCTTTTGGCTGATATGAATTGATATGGGCGTTTATATTTTAAAAAGACTTGCTTCGATGATTCCCCTTTTTTTCGGGATAACTCTGATTACATTTACCGTTATACATCTTGCCCCCGGTGAGCCTACGGATATGCAGACTCAATTCAACCCTAAGGCATCAGCCGTCGCGAAACAGCAGTTAAGGGAGCTTTACGGTCTCGACAAACCACTTTATGTTCAGTATGGTGATTGGCTCAAACGTTTTGTCCGCCTTGACTTTGGAAGGTCATTCTCTCCCGACAGAAGGCCCGTTATGGAAAAGATAATGGAGAGAATAGGCATTACCATAACCATAAATGTTCTTTCAATGCTCATAATTTTTTTCATTGCCATCCCAATCGGAATTTTGTCCGCGGCATACCAGTATTCGCTTTTTGACAAGTTTACGACTGTGGTCGTTTTTGTAGGTTTCGCGGTGCCGACCTTCTGGCTCGCGCTTCTTCTGATGATTTTTTTCGGAGTCAATCTCGGTTGGCTGCCTATTTCCGGAATCAAATCCATAAATCACGAAACTTTGAGCTTCTGGGGAAAGATTGTCGATTACGCGTCGCATCTCATACTTCCTCTTTTCGTGTCGGCATTCGGCGGGCTTGCGGGGATTTCACGCTATGTGAGGTCGAATATGCTCGAGGTGATAAGGCAGGATTATATTATCACTGCAAGGTCGAAAGGTCTCGATGAGAAGGAGGTCATCGGGAAGCACGCCCTTAGAAATGCCCTCTTACCCGTTATTACCATTTTGGGCTTGTCTATTCCGGGACTTGTAGGAGGCAGTGTCATCTTTGAAACGATATTCGCCATACAGGGTATGGGGCAGCTATTCTTTATGAGCGTTATGTCGAGGGATTATCCGGTAGTTATGGGCACGCTTTCCATAAGCGCTTTCCTGACGCTTTTCGGAAATCTTGTCGCCGATATCAGTTACGCTGTGGCTGACCCTCGCATAAGATACTAAGGACGAATCAGATGGACAATGAAAAGATAAATAAGCAAACACTGACTGAAATATTTTTGAGAAACTTCAGGAAGAACAAGCTTGCAATAGCCGGTTTCATAATCGTTATGGGTTTTTTTGCCGTTGCCATATTGGCGCCATTCATTTCACCCTATCCGCCGAATGAAATCAATGTAAGGCAAATTCTTCAGCCGCCGGACAGCAATCATATCTTCGGCACGGACACACTGGGAAGAGATGTTTTCTCGCGTGTCGTCTATGGGTCGAGAATTTCTCTGCTCGTTGGATTTGTGGCAGTGGGAATTTCCACTTTGATAGGGATTGTAATCGGAAGCGTTGCCGGTTATTACGGCGGTGCTGTTGATTCACTCATAATGCGCTTTGTGGATATAATGCTCTGTTTTCCCGCTTTTTTTCTCATCCTTGCCGTAATAGCCATGCTCGAGCCGAGCATATGGAATATTATGATTGTAATCGGTTTTACAAGCTGGATGGGAGTGGCACGCCTTATAAGGGCGGAGTTTCTCTCCCTCAAGGAAAGGGATTTCATTCAGGCGGCAAAGACAATCGGCACGGGAGATATGAAGATTGTTTTCAAACACCTTCTTCCCAATGCAATGGCGCCTGTGCTTGTTTCCGCGACTTTGGGAATTGCCGCGGCAGTACTTACAGAATCGGCACTGAGCTTTCTCGGATTGGGAGTGCAACCGCCCGTGTCGAGTTGGGGAAATATACTTACAGAGGGCAAGGACAATATTGAAATTGCCTGGTGGCTTTCTTTTTATCCCGGGCTCGCAATTCTGATTGCCGTGCTGTCATATAACTTACTGGGCGAAGGATTGAGAGATTCTCTTGACCCACGGGTGAACGAATAGATGATGTTTATTGAGGAGAATATGCGTAATGGCTAAGAAAGTGTCAGGTCCCGCAAAAATACAGGGCACAGACGGAGTTAGGGGGCTTGTGCTTCACTCTTCGGAAAAAAGGGTGAAGGGACTCGGACCTGTTGAGGCGTATATACAAGAGGGTGTTATCACAGAGGAATTCTGCCTGCTCTACGGTTTTTGTTTAGGTGAATTTCTCAAAAGAAAAAAACTTATCAGAGCAAGTGATTCGGTAGTCGTGGGATGGGACCCGAGGGATAAGGACGGGTTCTTTAATAATTCCTTTATAGACGGACTTTCGCGAAGCGTGAAAAAGATAACTCTTGCGGGAATGGTACCTACACCTGCAGTGGTGGTATTTATGCAGTATGTAAAGGCAACTGCCGCGGCAGTGCTTACGGCATCACATAATCCTCCGGACCAAAACGGAATAAAGATATTCCTCGCTCCTCTTGGGATGAAGCTATTGCCCTGTGACGAAGAGGAATTCACGGAGCTTCTTTACGGGCTTGATTTGGCAAAAGTTAAAAGGAATAAAAAAGGCGCCGAAGTCACTGATATGCATCACGAGGCAGTGGATTGCTTCAGACGGTTTCTCCTGAAAGAGGAAAACAGCCTGCTCGATTCACGGGAAGACCTCTCGGGATATCGACTTGTTATAGACTCTTCAAACGGCGCGTATTCCCCTATTTCAAAAAGAGTCTTCCGCGACGCGGGATTTAAAGATGTAATCGAGACGGCGGGGGATTTGTCAAAACCCGTCAATGAGGGATGCGGTGTTTCAATGATAGAAGGGAAAAAGGAATGGGATTTTACAAAGGAAGAGAGCGCTCCTCCTGTTATTTCGCGCATCAGGAAGGAAATGTCAACGAAAGATAAAAAAGACGGAAAGCTGTTCACAGGCATAGTTTTTGACGGAGACGGAGACCGGTTTCTTCGCCTCGACGGGGATTTAGCAGGGAGAAAAATTCGTCATCTTGACGGTGATAAAGTGGCAGTCCTTATTTCAGATTATTTAGCCGAAACAATTGACTGCGCCGGGGATATTCCCTTTATAAACACTATCGAAAGCGATTCGGGCGCGGGCAGATCGGCGGAAGAAAAGATTTTTAAAAACCGGGTGACAGGTGTAGGCGACAGATGGATACTCTTTTACGGGATTTTAAATATTATCAGCGGAATATTGCGCAAAAAAACCATTATAGGGTTAAACCGCAAAGAGTCGGACAATCTAAAAAAATTGTATGATGATTTGCGGAAAGGAAAATCCCTAAGCTCTGTGAAGATTTCAAAAACAGTTGAATCAACGGGAGTTTTTTCAGGCGGAGTTAAAACGGAGGCATTCACAAATCTTTTGATGAGAAATGAAATATCGTTCGGAATCGCCTATGAGGCAAGCGGTCATCTCATTACCGCGGGATTTCTCACAAGAGAAGACAGCGCCGTTGTTCCCGTATTTACAGGCAATGGGATGAAAGCGGCGCTCAATACCATTGCGGCGGATTTGTGGCTCATTAAGAACAAGGGAATTGATAAGCGAAATGTCTTTTTTAGAAAACCTTTCAGAGAAAGCTTCAAAAAAACTTATTATACCTATTACTCAGACAGAAGGAGGTTTGCACAGGATATTGCTTTAAGGAGAAAAATCAAAAGGAAATTAAAAGGCATCCTTGCTGAAACCTTCAGCGAAAAATACGTCATTAAGGAAGAAAAGAAGAATGAAGAGCCGGAACTTTTGTTCTTCAATATTTATGACGCAAAGAAAAAATGCTGTGCCACAATCTATATGCGAAATTCGGGTACAGAGGAAAAGACTCAGATTACGGTAAAATCGGATTTGAATATTGCGAAAAAGATTGAAAAAGCGGGAAATGAAATCGACTCCTTTTTAAGGGCTGAAATAAAATCAGCTTCAAATCCTCTGTTTTTGATACAGGAAAAAATTCTCAGAACGCTTTGCCTTGCGGAAACGATTCACGAAGATAAGCTGAAGGAAATCCTCTCCAACGATGAGAAAAAATATTTTTCACGCGTTGCCGATGAAACTGCGAGAAAGGAAAAGCTTATTTCAAATGACGGCAAGGGGATGATGTCGCTTACTCCGACAGGAGAAAAATACTGCTTTGACGCGGGATTGTCTTCCGGCGCGATTCCGGTAATTCTTGCCGCCGGAAAGGGCACAAGGATGAAATCAGAACTTCCCAAGGTGCTTCATAAAGTGTGCGGGAAGACGATGCTCGATTACTCAATCAGTCTTTCACAGTCGTGCGGAATGTTTCCCGCAGTGGTTATTGTGGGATACAAGTCGTCTCTTGTGATAAAGGAAACGGGAAATGAGGGAGTGCTCTACGCGCTTCAGAAAAAACAGCTTGGCACGGGGCACGCGGTGCTGCAAACAAAAAAACTTCTTGGTAAATATTCGGGAGATATTCTCATTCTTTACGGAGATATTCCCCTTCTGAGTGAAAAAACTATCAGAGCTTTTCTCACATCTCACCGCAAAAGCGGTTGTGCCCTGTCTATACTGACGGCGCTTGTAAAAAATCCCTTCGGTTACGGAAGAATCGTAAAGGATAAACAGGGAAAGTTTTTGAAGATAGTGGAAGAGAAAGACGCAAGTGAAGATGTGAAGAAGATAAAGGAGATTAACAGTGGCATATACTGCGGTAAAGCGGGCAATTTGTTTGACGCATTGGGAAAAATTGACAATAAAAACGCGCAGAAGGAATTTTATCTCACTGATGTAGCAGGTATAATGAGGAAGAAGGGCGGGAAGATAAATATTTTCAGGATTAAGGAGAGCAGTGAGGTAATGGGTATAAATTCAGTAAGTGAGCTTGAAGAGGCAAAGTTCATAATGAAAGGAAGATAAAAAACAATGGCGGCAAAACTTCTCATAGACGGCTATAACCTCATAGGCAAACTTTGGGGATTGGATAAAGCGTCTCTCGAGTTGTTGAGGGAAAAAATAATAAAAAAGGCCGCAGAATACAAGAAGATAAAAAAAATGTCGGTTGTAATTGTTTTTGACGGCGAGAATGCGGGATGGATGAGCGAAGGGAGGGAACGAATTCAGGGGATAGACATCTATTATTCAAGGGACGGCGAAAAGGCCGACGACCTTATTGCCAGAATGTCTGAAAAGGGAGGAGAACGTTATATCCTTGTCTCCTCCGATAATGAACTGATTTCAAGATGTGAAAGATATGGCACAATCAATATAAAGTCGGAAGAATTCATAGGGAGAATGAAGGAAGCTGAAATGTACGGTGATATGACGAAGGACGGGGAAAAAGATTACGGAGTTGATATAAGTTCTATGACAAAGAAGAAGGGCAATCCGAAAAGACGCTCAAAAAAAGAACGGCAGAGAAGGCAGAAAATCAGCAAAGTTTAGGAAGGGAGAAGTGTGAAATGAGGGGAAAGCTTTTATTTTCAATAAGTTTAATTCTGTTGATTACATCTTTTGACGTATTTGGCGCAGTCAATTACGAGAGGCGCGATGCCGTAGTTAAGGCAGTGGAAAAAACAAGCCCTGCTGTTGTCAATATAAGCACTGAGATAATAGTGCGAAGGCGCGCCAATCCTTTCTTCGGTTTCAGGAACGACGGTTTTTTTGATGATTTTTTCAAAGATTTTTTCGACACTTACGGCGACAATTCATACAGAAAGAACGCCCTTGGTTCAGGTGTGATAATAAAGCCCGAAGGCATTATACTTACCAACTACCACGTCATAGAAAGAGCGTCCAAGGTGGTGGTGACTTTGGTTGACGGCAGAAAGTATGATGCCGAGATAATCGGCGCGGACCCCAAATCCGATATAGCGGTGATTAAAATCAAAGCAGACAAAAAAGTTCCTTTTGTAAATATGGGAACTTCAGATGATATTATGATTGGTGAAACAGTTATCGCCATAGGCAATCCTTTCGGGCTTTCAAACACCGTTACGACGGGAGTGGTAAGCGCGGTGGGAAGATCCATTACGACGCAGGAAAAGAAAGTCTTTACCGACTTTATTCAGACCGATGCCTCCATCAATCCCGGAAACAGCGGAGGGGCGCTTCTCAACATAAACGGTAAATTGATAGGGATTAACACGGCTATTTACCAAAGCGCCGAGGGAATAGGGTTTGCAATTCCCATAGGCAGGGCGAAGAGAATAGTCAATGACCTTCTGAACTTCGGGAAGGTAAGGCAATCGTGGATTGGCATTTATGTGAAGGAACTCAGCAGGGAGATGAGGAAATATGCCGGTTATACATATGATAACGGCATCGTAGTCGGCAAAGTACTCAATGACAGTCCGGGCGCAGTCGCGGGCATAAAACCGGGAGACATCATTTATAAAATCGATAACGCGCCTGTTTCTAACACCGCTCAGTATCATCAGCAGATTTCAAGCTATACGCCCGGAAGTGTCATTAAATTTTCCATTTTCAGGGAGAAGGGAATATCCTTTTCAGTGAAGACAACAACCATACCGCTTGGGCTTGCAGACACTATTTCCCGGAGGATATTGGGGCTTAAAGTAGCGTCAATCACCTATGAGCTTACAAAAAAATACAATCTTTACGCCGGTCCCGGAAGCGGTGTCGTAATTACCGATGTCGTTGATGGAAGTCCCTCCGCGCAACTTGGACTCATAAGGGGCGATGTTATTCTTCAATTTGAAGGTGTAAAACTGAAGGAAAAAAAGGATTATGACAAAGCGCTCTTTTCCATAGATACAAATGACACAGTTCCAATTCTCATAATAAGGGGACAAACACGTTATTACGCGTCAATAGAGATTGACTGATGTGAATATTATTTCATTTAAAGAAAA
>CAZJVM010000089.1:0-9264 GCA_964549305.1 uncultured bacterium | reverse complement strand
TTTTTATGACCCTATGGTCAAATGCCGCTGCATAAATTACAGGGAGGAAAAGTAATTAAACCACAGCATCACTTATATGTTTCCACAGTCGCGGCAGGCGTGCTTTATTTAGTTACAAATTCTTTTCTTTCGTCATTGGGATGTATTCTGTCGGGAGTGTTCATTGACATAGACCATTTTCTTGAATTCTTTCTTTTTTCAAATGAAAAATTGTCTCCCTCAAATTTTGTTAAATTTTACGCCAATATCAGATATAAGAAGGCGTATGTCCTTTTTCACTCCTATGAATTGATAGTAATTGTATGGTATTTTACCGTTAAGAGCGGGAATAATTTTTTTTTCGGGATTTCAGTCGGATATACTTTGCACCTGTTTTTTGATTTGATTTATAATCCTGTTTTCTGGCAGGGTTATTCATTGCTTTACAGAATATTTTCAGGATTCAGTAAAAAGAAATTTATCGATGAAGATTTGCATTTTAAAAAATATCCGCCCAAAAAAGACAGTTAACCTATTCTTGTTTATTTTTGCCGCGCTTTCGCTTTTGTCCTGCACGGTTAAATATTCAAAAAAGACAACTCCCGTCACACCTCCATCTGATATAACATACAGGGAAAAGGGAATAGCATCATGGTACGGGAAAAAATTTCACGGACGACTTACGGCAAACGGCGAAGTTTATAATATGTACGGGATAAGCGCCGCGCACAAAACATTGCCTTTGGGTACTGTTTGCAAAGTCACAAACATAAAAAACGGGGAAAGCATAGTTTTAAGAATCAATGACAGAGGACCTTTTGTAAAGGGAAGAATAATAGATCTCAGTTACGGCGCGGCAAAAAAACTGGGGTTTGCAGACGAAGGACTGACAGAAGTCATTATCGAAGCGGACATAAAGAAAAAAGCACTTGAAAACAGTTACTCGATTCAGGTTGGATCATTTGTTGAAAGGGGTAACGCGGAAAAATTGAAAAATTCTCTTTCTCAAAATCACGGAAATATATATATCGAAAAATACGAAAATGGGGGGGGAGCATATTACCGGGTTAAAATAGGGAACTATAAATCTCAGTCAGATGCCCAAAAAACTTTAGACACCCTGAATAATTCGGGAATCAGCGGTTTTATCGTTTCAAATAAATAAATTGTGTTTCCCTTCTTCCGCCATGTTTCTATGCTATTTCTATTTTCACCCTTTCGCCGCTTTTAACCGTCTTTAATTTAGAAAGATTGCCTTCGATTTTCCCTATGATGTTTACCGCGCTTGCAGGTTTTATTTCTTTGCCTGATGAAATCGGGGTAGGTCCGAAGAAAAAACAGAGTGCCGGTCCCTGAGGCCAGAATCCTATATCACCTTTTTCAACAATCTCTCTTGCACTGTCGTCAAGGCTTTCATTAACATCTACCGTAAAATATATTTCATCACCCCAAAGGTTGGCGTTTTCTTCCACAGGAAGTATTCCGGTAAGTTTCTCTGCCGTTTTGCTTTGAAACAATATCCCTTCAACTGAAAAGTTTTCAAAGATAATATTGATTTTTTTATTTTCCATTATATCTCCCTTGCGGTAAAAAAATTCAAATCAAAACCATAGCATTGTAAAAACATATTTTAATGAGATGTCAAATGTAGTATTAAAATAAGTAAAGGAGAAGCGAATGACATCAATTGCCAGCAATTATAAGGCGGTTTTGGACAAGGTTAATGAATGCGCCTTAAAATCGGGAAGAAATCCGGGAGATGTGACTCTAGTGGCAGTCTCGAAAACCTTCCCTCTTGAAAAAATAAAGGAAGCTTACAACGCCGGAGCACGCGTCTTCGGTGAAAATTACATTCAGGAAGCTGTTGAGAAAACAGATAAATTCAATGAAGGCATAGCGTGGCATTTCATAGGTCATCTTCAGACAAACAAGGTAAAAGTCGCCGTAGGGAGATTTGATTTGATAGAAACGGTAGATTCTTTCAAGTTAAGCATTGAAATAGATAAACGGGCTTTATCGAGGGGTATGGTGCAGGACATTCTTCTTGAAGTCAATTTGGCGGGAGAGGAAAGCAAATACGGATTCACAGGGGAGGCACTGTTGAAAAACATTTCCGAAATCTCTCAACTTAAAAACATCAGGGTTAAGGGACTTATGACAATTCCACCCTTTAATGACAATCCGGAAGACTCAAGGCAATATTTTATCGCTCTAAGGGAATTGATGGATGAAATCAACTCTGAAAAAATCTACGGCTTGGAAATGTCTGAGATTTCAATGGGAATGTCTTCCGATTACGAAATTGCCATAGAAGAGGGCGCTACGATTGTAAGGGTGGGGACATCTATATTCGGAAACAGGTCTTATAAAAGAGTTTAAACTTCCTTGTAGATTACATCGTGTCTTTCGACGCCTGTGGATACTATTCCTATTTTACAGTCTGTAAAGGATTCGATGAATTCCAGATACGTTTTGCATTCGCCGGGGAGATTCTTGAAATCCATAATTCCGGAAGTTTTTTTCTTCCATCCCTTGAATGTCCTGTAAATAGGTTTGATTTTTGCCGAAACGGACGGATTAGTGGGGTAGTCCGTTACTTCCTGTCCGTCAATATCGTACGCGGTGCAGACTTTTATCTCATCAAAGTCATCGAGCACATCGAGTTTCGTTATGGCAAAGGATGTGATGCCGTTGACCCAGGCAGCGTATTTGAGTACGACGAGGTCAAGCCATCCGCAACGTCTTTCCCTGCCCGTGGTGGCGCCGAATTCCGCTCCCACATCGCGAAGGGCGGCACCGTCAGAGTCCGTCAATTCCGTCGGGAATGAACCTTCGCCCACTCTCGTGGTGTATGCCTTCGCTATGCCCAGAATGTCCGTAATATACTTCGGCGGCATTCCAAGTCCCGTAAGCACTCCGCCTACGGTGGTGTTGGAAGATGTGACAAAAGGATATGTCCCGTGGTCAACGTCGAGCATAGTTCCCTGCGCGCCTTCAAAAATTATGGAAAGTCCTTTTTTAATACAATCCTTCAGGAGCAAGGACGCGTCGGTGATATGTCTTTTTATCCGTGGCCTGAAATTGATATATTCGTCAAAAATCCGCGAAGCTTCCAGAGGCGGTTGGTTGTAAATATTCTTTATAATGTAGTTCTTTTCTTCGAGATTAGCTTCAATCTTGCTTCTGAAAATATTGTCATCGAGAAGGTCCCACGCCCTTATTCCCATTCTGCTGATTTTATCAGTATATGCAGGTCCAACGCCTCTCATGGTGGTGCCGATTTTCTTCTTCCCCTTTTTTGTTTCGTTCTGCCGGTCGAGGATTCTATGATAAGGCATTATGATGTGGGAGTTTCCGCTTATTTTAAGATTGTCGTTGACGTGAATCCCGGCACTATTGAGCATAGATATTTCCTCTTCCATAGTAACCGGATCGATTACCACACCGTTGCCGATTATGCACTGCTTGTTCTCGTGAAGAATTCCTGAGGGAAGAAGATGAAAGATAAATTTCTTATCGCCTATAACTACGGTATGGCCCGCATTGGGACCGCCCTGATACCTGCAGATTACGTCAGCTTTTTCGCTGATGAGGTCAACTATCTTTCCTTTGCCTTCATCGCCCCATTGGGAGCCGATTACAAGTGTGTTTCCCATTTATGTTCTGTCCTGTCCCGTTTTAAAGTTTAACGACCTTTACACTGAGAGCGTTTGGCAGCTTTTTGATTTTCTCAACTGCCGAATCCGGAATCTCGCTGTCCACGTTAACTATTGAAAGAGCTTCTTCGCCGGGTGCTGACCTTCCGAGAATCATTCCGGCAATGTTCACACTTTCTTCTCCCATTATCGTTCCCACTCTGCCTATTACACCGGGCTTGTCATAGTTCGAGAAAACGAGCATATTGCCCGTGGCAGGCGCTTCGAGAAAATAATTGCCTATCTTGACTATTCTCAGCATATCATGATGAAAGGCCGAACCGGCAACAATATATTCTTCCTTGTCTGTGGTGAGCTTTACTGTAATAAGGTTTGAAAAATGTTTTTGCTCACTCAGTGTGGTCTCTGCAATTTTAATTCCCCTTTCTTTTGCAAGAAGGAGAGAGTTAACAGGGTTCGCGCTTTTGAGTATCTGTTTCAAAACTCCCTGAACAATGCTTGCCGTAACGGGCCCTGTGTTCAATTCCGTAACATCCCCGCTGTATTCGATTACAATTTCCTTGAATCTTCCCTCGGATATCTGGGAAGCGAAACTTCCAAGCTTGTCGCCAAGTTCAATAAAGGTATTTGTCTTCTCGGCAAGCTGAGGTTCAATAGAAGGAAAGTTGACGGCGTTTCTTATTGTGCCGGCAACAAGATAATCGGATATCTGTTCGGCAACGGCAATGGCGACATTTGACTGAGCTTCCACTGTTGAGGCACCGAGATGGGGAGTGCATATGACATTTTCGTGCTTTACGATTGGGGAATCCTTGGGAGGTTCCTCTTCGTATACATCGAGCGCCGCGCCTGCCACAATGCCTTCGTTCAACGCGGAAAGAAGCGCTTTTTCATCAACTGTGCCTCCTCTGGAGCAGTTTATAATGCGCACGCCTTTTTTGACTTTCTTAAGATTTTCTTCTCCGATGATATGTCTTGTGGCATCGGAAAGGGGAGTATGTATCGTTATGAAATCGGCCTGTCCAAGCAGTTCATCGAGAGATACAAGGGTTACATTCTGCTGTTTTGCCGATTCTTCGGAAAGATAAGGGTCAAAAGCGAGCACCTTCATTTTAAGCCCGTTTGCTCGCGACGCTACGATTGAACCGATTCTTCCCATGCCGATTATGCCAAGGGTTTTATTGAAAAGTTCCACGCCCATAAATTTTGGTTTTTCCCACTTTCCTTCCTTCATCGAACTGCAGGCAAAGGGAATTTTCCTTGCCAGAGACATCATCATTGAAACGGCATGCTCTGCCGTGGTCACCGTGTTTCCTCCCGGCGTATTCATCACGAGAATACCCTTTGAAGTCGCGGCATCTATATCAACATTGTCAACTCCGATTCCCGCTCTTCCCACGACCTTCAGGTTGTCAGCTTTTTCTATAACATCGGCTTTCACTTTTGTCCTGCTTCTGATAACGAGAGCGCTGTAGTTTTTTATCTCTTTTATCAGGTCTTCGTGGCTGATTTCGGGATTGTAATCCACTTCAATGGAATCATTCTTCTTGAAAATCTCTATCGCTTCAGGCGAAATTTTATCGCTTATGAGGACCTTCATTTTTTTCTTCCTTTAATGTTCGGTTTAAAGAATTTCGAGGGCTTTCTGAACGCCTTTGCCCAACTCTACAGGATGTCCGAGAGACTTTAAAGTCTGCTCGACGGCAGAAACGGCATTTATGACATCGAACTGGTCTGAGTAACCAAGATGCGCGATTCTGAATATTTTTCCTTTCAGATGGTCCTGTCCGCCTGCAATGGTCATACGGTATTTGTTTCTGAGAGTTTTAACTATGTCGCCTCCGTTTATTCCTTCAGGCGCTTTTATTGCCGTGACGGCGTTGCTCGGACTGTCGGCAAGAAGTTCGAGTCCCAGCGCTTTCATCGCTTCACGCGTCGCTTCGGCAAGTTTGCTGTGGCGCGCAATAACGTTTTCAAGTCCTTCTTCCTTCATCCTGGTAAGCACACGGTCAAGTCCCATTATCAGTGATACCGCCGGAGTATATGAAGTCTGGTTTTTGAGATGGCTTTTCTTCTCTTTCCGCAAATCGAAATAAAACTTGGGAAGATTTGACTTTTCAGCAAAGGACCAGGCTTTGTCGCTCAGTGTAATAAACGCAAGTCCCGGTGGAAGCATAAACGCTTTTTGCGAACCACCTGCAACAATATCCAGATTCCAGTCGTCTGTTTTAATATCGAAAACGCCTATGCCTGTAATTGCGTCAACTATCAATATGGTGTTGTCTTTTTGGGCAACTATTTTGCCAAGCGCTTCTATGTCGTGTTTGACTCCTGTGGATGTTTCCGATGCCTGAACGCATACCGCTTTAATTTCAGGGTCTTTTTTAAGATGGTCTTCAACAACCTGGGGGTCAACAGCTTTTCCCCATTCAACATCGATGACAACAGGGTCGATACCGTAGGTTTTGCAGATAAGTCCCCATCTTTCACCGAATTTTCCGCCGTTGATTACAAGCGCTTTATCTCCCGAAGAAAGAGTGTTGCTGATTGCGCTTTCCATTGCTCCCGTGCCTGATGAAGCAAGAACGATTACTTCATTTTTTGTTTGAAAAACATATTTCAGCCCTTCTCTCACTCTTTCAAATAATTCCGAAAAGGCGGGTGCTCTGTGATGAATTATAGGTTCAGCCATTCTCAAAAGCACGTCGGGCGGTACGGGTGTGGGACCGGGCGCAAGCAAATAATCTTTAATAACCATTTTCAACTGTTCCTCCAGCTCATTAAAAAAAGTATTTTTTGTCCAGCAACTTTGACTTGTCTGTATTTTTACAAATAGTTTTTGGAAAATAACAGAGGGTATTTGTCATGTCAAGAGATAATGAAATATCGGAAAAATATGATAATTAGTTGTTAAATAACAGTAGGTTAATAATCCAATAAATAAAAAAAGGCCTTGTTTCAGAGCTTACGGAATAAAAGTATTTTCCTCGTCGGGAGATATGGCATATTTAAAAATCTGTTGAAAAATGATATGAAGATTTTATACATTGCGCTTTTTTCACGTTGAAGCTTAAAATTGGGTTAATTTTAAAAAAACACAAATGAGATTTTCCATTAAAACAAATGTTCTTGACAGTTATATAGGAACGGAAATAATCGTTCCTTTTCTTTCCCTTTTACTCATATGCACAATGCTTATTCTTCTGGGAAACCTGAGCACTCTTATGGAACTTTTGATTAACAAGGGCGCCGGATTTCTCAATATAATTTTTATGATAAGCTATATCATCCCGCAGTTTCTCGGATTTATCATTCCCATTGCACTTTTTTTCGGAGTGATTTCGGCAATGGTGCGTCTTTCATCTGACAGGGAAATTGAAGCGTTGAAAGCGTCGGGCGTAAGTTTATACAGAATAGCAAGGCCTGTTATTTTCTTTTCAATCATTTGCTGGCTTGCCGCGACAATCATTATGACGGAGGTTGCGCCAAGGTCCTATGAACAGTTTAAAGACCGCTCGGTAAATATTTTCCGCTCAAGCGCGACAATAGGGTTGAAATCGATGATGTTCAATGAAGTTTCCCAGGGACTTGTCGTTTACGCGGAAAAAATAGATTCAGGCGGAAAACTGAGAGGGGTGTTGATTTCAGACAGCAGGGACGAATCCCATAAAAAAGTCATATTCGCGAAAAAAGGCAAGATAGTCCCTTCGCAGAATGATGCTTCCACGAAAGTCCTGCTTGAAGACGGTACGATACACATTAGGGGAAGTATCGACAACGAGTATAAAATGCTTCGCTTTGAAGATTTCGATTTCAGGATAGATTTGTCGGAACAGTTAAATAAGGGGATGAAAAGTTCATACAGAATGATGTCCGTCAATAACCTTATCGGAGAACTTTCCCGCCATGAAGTCGGAGACAGGGAATACAGTTCAATTCTGGTAAGTCTCAATCAGAAGTTTGCTGTTCCCTTTATGTGCGTTGTTTTCGGAATATTGGGAATACCTTTCGGAATAATGTTTCAAAGAAGCAGTCGCGAACCGGGTTACTTAATCTGCATATTGCTTATGCTTATCTTTTTTGTCCTTTTTATGGGGGGCAAAAGGATGGGAGAAGAGGGGATTATTGACCCCGTCATAAGCACCTGGCTTCCCGATATAATTTTTTTCCTCATCGGTGTTTATCTTCTTCAAAGAGTTAGTCGCGACCAAAGTTCATGGATACTCGATTTTTCACAAAAGATGTCCGCGGCAATAGAGAGACTGAACGAAAAGATTATAGGGCAGAAGGATTTTTAAGCCCTTGCAATACTTTCGTAAAGTTTTATATGTTTATCCGCTTCCGCGCCGGGGAGATAGTTGTCGCGGATAAATGAATTTGCCTTCGCGCCCATCTTTTCCGAAAGCCCTCTGTCCTTGAAAAAATTTTCGATTGAATTTTTCAAGGTGGCTTCATCTTTTGCTATGAAACCCCTTTCACCGTGGGCGATTATTTCAGACGCTGACCCCCTGTCCATAGATATTACGGGAATTCCGCAGGACATTGCTTCGAGAATCGTACGCATACTGCCGTCGTTTCCTTCTTCGAGCACGCAGGCAACATTCATTGCCCTGTAAGCGGCAGGCAATTCCTCTTTCAGGTAACCGGTAAAGATAACCGCGTCAGTAAGATTTTTTGCTTTTGCAAGTTTTTCGATTCTTTCTCTTTCTTCTCCCTTACCGACAAGAAATAGCTTTGTGTCAGAGTGCACGGCGTGAATAAGCTCAAATGTTTCTATCATTGTATCGTGTCCTCTTCCTTTTTTGAATCTTGCCACCATACCTATGATAAAGTCATCGTCTCCAATTCCGTATTTCTCGCGGAAATGTTTCGCCGATACGCAACGATTGAAGATGTCTTCCCTTACAGATGCGTGAATCGCTGAGGTTTTTGACGAAAGGGCAGGGTAGTTTTGAATAAAGCGGTTTTTCAAGAGTTCTGAAATGCATATGAGATTCCGCGTAAGATTACCGTACAAAATACCGTAATCCGTTCTTTTCTTTATTGCCCTGCTGTTGTGCAAAGTCCTTATTACGGGGGGATTTCTTTTTGAAAGCTTCGATGCGAACACGCTTACCCAGTTGTCGTGGGAGAGGTGGGAGTGCAAAATATCTATGCCTTCGGTGTCTATGATGCGGGCAAGTCTGATTGCCTGGCGAGACAGCGCAAAGGGAGACTGCCCGGTGCAAAGGTCAACGTCTTTATAGTGTCTGAATCCCTCTTTGCTTATTTTTTCCGATATGTTTCCTTTTGAAACGGGTGATATGACAGATGACTCTATTTCAGTGCGGTTGGACAATTCCTTCAGCAGGAGAAAAAGCGGTTGTGCCGCGCCTGTGAGGTTTTTTACGCTTATTGTATGAAGTACCTTTATGGGATTTTTTTTCGGCATAATGTTGAGGAGGATACTTCCGGAGTTACCGATATGTCAATAATTTCATATTTCTGTGGATGTCGCCTTTGGCGATATACTGCGTCAGGCTCCTGCTCGAAAATCCTCGAATATAATCCCGTATGCGCCGTGACGGCTTTGGCAAAAGTCCGTCTGCTGTGTTGTGCTGCAATCTTCGTCATTGCAACGTACAAACAC
>CAZJVM010000088.1:6968-9285 GCA_964549305.1 uncultured bacterium | reverse complement strand
TCTGGCACCAGTATAATGTGCATTTTAATCCTTCTATATTTCCTATGGATAAAACCTGGCTTACCGGGATGATGGACCCGGAAAGAATGAAAAAAGAACATTATCTCGAATACGAAAAAATAACTAAAAAGACTGCATAGTGAAAAATGAGAAAAATGGTTGGTTCTAACTCTGTAAAAAAAATATTTTACGTAAATCTTCTTTGTTTGGCTGTAATGGTTTTTGTTTCATCTTATGCCTTTGCGCAACATGATGAAATAAAATGTCTTGTATGCCACGGGAAAAAGGGGTTTTCCAATCCCCTTAAAACGGGAAGGATTGTAAACCTTTACGTGGATATAGAGAAGTTTCGAAAGTCCGTTCACAGTGAAAAAACCTGCACCGACTGCCACTCCGATGTCCTTTCCATACCTCACAGAAACAGCATAAGCATAGTGAACTGCGCCGAGAGATGTCATTTTATAGGTAACCCTTCGGGTGCGCCGCAGAGTGAGAAATACAGCGAGTATTCAAACAGCGTTCACGGAAAAGCCCTTTTATCGGGAGTCACATCTGCGCCTATTTGCCAGGATTGCCACGGGACTCACAATATTTATAAGCACGAAAACGGAACATCAACGGTTGCGCGTGAGAATATCCCCAAGACTTGCGGCAAATGCCACCTCAAGGAATACGTTGATTATTCGAATTCCATTCACGGCAAGGATTTTAAAGAAGGGAATCCCGATGTTCCTGTATGTACGAACTGCCACGGCGAGCATAACATTTTTTCACACGAAGACCCCAGGTCAACAGTATTTGCAAGTCATATAAAACAGACCTGTTCCGAATGCCACGAAAGAATGCAAATTATGGAAAAGTATGGAGTTTCCACCGAACAGGTTGAAACCTATTCGGAAAGTTTTCACGGAATAGCAAACGAATTTGGCGTCAAGACTGCGGCAAACTGTTCAAGCTGTCACGGATATCACGACATAAGGCCTTCAAGCGATCCGCAGTCAATGGTGAACAAGAACAATATTCCAAAGACCTGCGGTAAATGTCATCCGGGAGCGAATATAAATTTTGCAAAGGGAAAGATGCATATTAACCCCAAAAAGAAGGAGTCAGGTATTGTTTATTATGTGGCTCAGTCGTTTAAATATCTTACAATAGCGGTAATGCTGGCTTTGATAGTACATATTATCCTTGACCTCAGGAAACGCCTCAAAAAAAGGGAGCAGGGAAGAAATGGATGACGGAAAAAGAAGTGATGATAATTCCCATGGCAATGAACCTGATGCTTTCAGGAAAACGATAAAAGACCAGGTCATCAAGGAACTTAAGGAGAAGCACGGCAATGGTTTGAAACAGGAGGAACTTGAGCAACTCGCGTCACGTATACTTGAAGACTATGTGGAAGCGAAAGACAAAATAATCCTCGATTATCTTGAGAAGGCGGAAAAGGAGTCCGCGAAAAAAGAAGTTTCTCCTGAACCGGGAAAAGATGAAAAAATTTCAGAGGAAAAGGAAGAAGATTTTTTTATCAGATTCGGTATTAACTTCCGTCTCCAGCATATATTGCTTTTTACAAGCTGTATCATCCTTATTGTGACAGGGATACCTGAAAAATTCTATTATACGGGGCCTGCCGCTTTCTTTATAAATTTAATAGGCGGGATGAAGACCATTACCTTCGCGCACAGAATAGGCGCGACAGGCCTTGTCGTTATGTTTTTGTACCATTGCCTTATCTACACACCCTTTACGCGGCAGGGAAGAAGTGATTTTATCGAGCTCATACCAATGCCAAAAGACCTTTTTGATGTAATACAGATGATTAAGTACTTTTTCGGCAAAACCGACGAGAAGCCGAAATTCGGGCGCTTTTCCTATATAGAAAAGTTTGACTACTGGGCGGTTTACTGGGGTTGCCTAATAATGATTGGGTCAGGTTTTTTGATGTGGTTTGAAGTTCAATCGATAAATTTGTTAGGTAAAGTTGTTGTTGACATATCAAAGGAAGCGCACAGCGACGAAGGGCTGCTTTGCACTCTGGCAATCCTTATATGGCATTTTTACAATGTCCATTTTAACCCAAAAGTATTTCCCATGAGCTGGGTGTGGTGGAACGGAAAAATATCGAAGGAAGATATGATTGAAGAGCACCCTCTCGAATATGAGGAAATAATGGTGAAGCGCAACAAAGGTAACGGAAAGGATGAATCGGATAAAAAATGAAGAAAAGCGCTATTATTTCGGCAGTCATATTTCTCGTCCTCATTGTTTCAATTGGATTGTTTTACAGAAATTTCCAAAACCCTTCTTTCTGTACAAG
>CAZJVM010000088.1:0-6868 GCA_964549305.1 uncultured bacterium | reverse complement strand
AGAGAAAAATAAATTTCGACCACGCAAAGCATATGGGACGGCTTCTGAGAGGGAAAATGCTCAGGTGCTCGAGCTGTCATTCCCAGATTGTCCAGGGCAGTCATGTGGATGTTACGGAGGAAACCTGTTTCCTTTGCCATTTCAAGGGAATGCCGGAAGACAAGGCATTTACAGGATGCCCTTCCTGCCACGGCGTGCCCGAGGGTGAGGTTGAACACGGAGGTTATTCCGTAAATCTCTCCGAATACATTGAAACGGGAATCGAATGCAGCAGATGTCATACTAAGGTTGTTAACGGAGATGGAAAAGTTAACAAAAACAGATGTTATTCCTGCCATCCGGAAAGGATGGAAAAATTTGACGACCACAAGCTGATTCACGACAAGCACGTATCGGGCAAGGGAATTGACTGTTTTTACTGCCACGAAACAATAGAGCATGGTAATGTGAAGATGGCAAGACCCCTGGAAGTTAAATGTGACGGATGCCACAAACAGCTTCATGGAGGTCAGAAGGAATTATATATGGGCGTTATGGCAAAAGGGGTAGAAAACACCCCAAGCCGAATGTTTGCGGCACAGGTTTCCTGCGACGGTTGTCATACGGAAGTTCACTTTGTAAAGGGAAAGCATATTCTCGGAGAGGCGATGGCAGAGGCAAATGAAAAATCCTGCCTTGCCTGTCACGACAAGGGTTATGACTTGATGTTGAGGGCTTGGGAAAAAAATATCAATGAACTTGTTTCATACTCTGAGAAACGTTTAAATCTTGCTTCAAAAAGAATAAAATCAAAAGATGGTGCCCGGAAGGATTTCGACGATGCCTCTTTTAATATTGATTTTCTCGAGCGCTCAAAGGGAATTCACAATCTGGAATATTCCGTAAAAATTCTTTCAGAGGTTAACAGGGTTGCGGACAGTGTTTTGAAAGGCACCGGAAAAAAGAGTTCTATGGATGAATTGTTGAAAATGAGCACATCCTATTGCACCACATTTTGCCACAATTATATAAAGAAAGATTCAGTGCTTGATTACAAGGGTAATGATTTTCCCCATAAAAAGCATATTTCGGAATTCGGATTTGACTGCACCGATTGCCATTCAGCCGAAAAGCATAAGGAAACCACACTTACGGAGGCAGAATGTGCCGCATGCCATCACGAAGACGATAACGGCGACTGCAAACGTTGTCACAGCGAGGAATATTCCCTCTATTATGGTAAGTCGCAGAGATACACTCCGGGAATTGTGCCTGATGTTATGGCGGCATCGGATATTACCTGTGCCGATTGCCACTTGCCGTCGGAAGACGAGTCCGCGTCGGTTGCCGTAACCCGTTGCGTTAACTGCCACGAAGAGAGTTACGAAACAATGCTCGATGAATGGAAACTGAAGACATCCGCGATTAATGACAGCATAGATAAATATATCGAGAGAATCAGCCTTGATTTCGAAAACGGGAAAAAAGCGGAGAATCGTGAGAGTATTTCTTTAAAGAAAAATTATGAAAGAAGCATTGAAGCATACAGATTTCTCAAGAAAGGAAAAACAGTACATAATTTCCCCGAGTCATTATCGGTATTGGAAGAAATAGAAACGAACCTTAGCGACATATTGAATAAAATTATAGACGCAAAAGACAATAAAAGGGTGAAAAAATAAGATAAAGCAGTCGTTTTTCATTCCTCTTTGTAAATCGTCGCATTGCCCCTTTATTGTCATATTTCCAAGAATTGTGACATTTTGTCGCAAAATCACAAGTGTATCTTATCTGTCAATTTTTTAAGAATCTCAAAACACCTTTTAATAACAATAGATTATCAGGGAAGAATTTTTTTTTTAAAATTGGCATAATAATTGCAAAGTGCCTTGTAACAAATGTGTTTATTGACTTGATAACTGTAAAGAGTGTACAATTCAATAATTTAATTCAGAATGATGATGAGAAGATGAAAAGTGAATCTAAATGGAGATGATGATGAAGAAGGTTTATATTGTAGATTCTGATGAAAATTTTCATAAAAGCGTTTCGTTGAGATTGGACGGTGAAGGTCTTCCCTTCGAAGTTTTCAAAAAATCAAATGATGCCCTTAAAAAGATTGCCGTTGAAACTCCCGCAGTAATAATTCTTGATTACAACATCCCCGACAGAAATAGTATGGAAGTGCTGAGGGAAATTCTCAGACTCAGCCCTTTCTCAAGAGTGATTATGGTCGCTTCAGGAGTTGTGGAAAATTCCGCCAGTGAAATTATTTCCGCAGGTGCTGCCGAGTATTTTGTAAAACCTCTCAACCTCAATAAACTGATTTCCGCAGTAAAAAGCCAGATAAATATGTATGAGATGCTTATTAAATCTTCCGTGAAGTCGGCTAAATGGTGGCGGAAAGCTTTTGACTATATAGGTGTTCATTTTCCCGTAGGCAAAGACGATGTGCTTCATATCAGGAAACGCTTCTATTATGCTCTTGGTATAGCTTTTGCCGTTTTTATAATAGGAAATATCGCTTTCATCGAATACAGTATGAGTCCCAGTTTCTGTGCTTCCTGCCATATAATGCAACCCTACTACGATATGTGGGCAAATTCACAGCATAAATCCGTTGCCTGCGTTGACTGCCATTACCCTCCCGGTTTCAGAGAGGAGATTAAAGGCAAGTTTCAGGCAGTAAGCCAGGTTGCAAAGTTTTTGACGGGGACATACAGCACCAAACCATATGCAGAGATTGAAGATGCGTCGTGTCTTCGTTCCGGTTGTCATGCCACAAGGCTTTTACGAGGTAAAGTTTTATTTAAAAAAGGAATAATTTTTGATCACACGCCTCATTTAACTCAAATGAGGGCAGGAATAAAACTGAGGTGTACATCCTGTCATTCACAAATTGTACAGGGTTCTCATATATCCGTTACGGAAACAACCTGCTTTACCTGCCATTTCAATGGATTGGAAAAAGACCCCACATTGTGGGACAAGCAGGCAAGATGTACCATTTGCCATGAAATTCCAACTCAAGATATAGAGTTTGAAAGTATAACTTATAATCATCAGGATTTTGCCGGGAAGGGTGTCCCCTGTCAGAAATGCCACCTTGAAGTCATTAAAGGCGATGGAAAAGTTCCGAAAGAGTTTTGTATAACCTGTCACGGTGAACCGGAACGCCTTGAAAAATATAATGATTTCCCTTTTCTTCATAAAAAGCATGTTACAGACAAGAAAGTTGAATGCACGAGATGCCATACTGAAATAAAACATAGAGTCAAAACTACCGTAAAACCACTCGATTACAGCTGTAATATCTGCCATGAGAAAAAACATTCGGGACAGAAAGAACTTTATATGGGAGTTAGCGGAAGAGGTGTCGAAAATATGCCGAGTCCTATGTTTATAGCGCAGGTTGACTGCATAGGATGCCACATAATTAAAAAGGAAAATGGCGTTAACGGAACGCAATTTAAGGGCACCACTCTTGAACCCTCCGAGGAAGGTTGTGTCAATTGTCACGGTGAAGATTACAGGGAGTTACTCGGAGAATGGAAAGACGCGGTAAATGCAGAACTCAAGGATGCCAAAAAGAAACTTTCGGCATTAAGGCCATACATAAAACGCGCGCCGTCAAAGGCGAAACAATTGTTTGCAGATGCGCAATACAATATTGAATTCGTTGAATATGCAAGAGGAGTCCATAATGTTGATTATGCGCTTTCGCTACTCGACAAGGCAAGAGAATACATCAACGAAACGAAAAAAATGGTTTTGTAGAAAAAAAGAGGGTGGACTTTTAAGCTAAAAAATAATATCAGGCACTCTCGATTTTTTAATTCATAAAAAAAGACGGAAACTCAATGTGTCAGTGGAAGTCAGGAACCACATATAATATAAGGAGATGATATGGAATTGGAAAAGAGTGAGAGTCTCTTTGGCAGACGTACTTTTCTTGATTACATAATCGGTTTTGTTGTCGCGTCCTGGGGACTTCTTACCGCTTATGTAACGATGGCATATCTGTGGCCCTCAAAAAAAGCGATCGGAAGCGGATCCGGCAAGTCGGTTACCATACCCTTGTCCGATATTCCTGAAGGTAAATCGAGAAAGATAAGATACGAAGGTAAGCCTGCTATTGTTGTGAGAACCGCCGAAGGAGTTTTTGCCCTTTCTGCCGTATGTCCCCACCTTGGATGCCTTGTTAACTGGCACGAAGGAGACACTTTGATTGAATGTCCCTGCCATGCGGCAAAGTTTGATATAAGGGGAAATGTTATGGGCGGACCAGCGCCTAAACCTTTGCAGAGCTTTAAAGCCGAAATCAAAGGTGAAATTATAAAAATAGGGTAGGAGGCTTAAAATAAAAATGGGTGATAAAGAAAATAACAAAGATGTAGAAAAGCGGGGGAGTTTCAGGGAAATTTTAAATCTGCTTACATTGACAGGCTTTGTTTACGGACCTCTCGATGAAAGACTGAGCATTAGAGATGCGCTTGAGAAAAACCTAAAAAAACCCGTAGGCGACCACGTTAACTGGACTTTTTGTTTTGGCGGTATAACATTTTTGCTCTTTATAGTTCAGGCATTTACCGGTGTTCTTTTGCTGATGTATTACGAACCCACGACTGCAGCGGCATATAAGAGTGTTGTTCATATTACAAACAATGTTCCTTTCGGATGGTTAATGAGAGGAATACATCATTGGGCGGCAAACCTGATGACTGTTTTCGTATTCCTGCATATGCTAAGAGTTTTCTTTTACGGTGCCTATAAAGCTCCGAGAGACTTTAACTGGGTCACGGGAATCGTGCTTCTGCTTCTGACTCTCGGATTCGGGTTTACGGGTTATCTTCTTCCGTGGAATCAGATTTCATACTGGGCAACGACTGTTGGAACAGAAATTCCCAGCGCAGTGCCTATTGCAGGCGATCTTTTAAAGATGCTCATAAGAGGCGGCACTGATGTCACTCAGGCGACCCTCACGAGGTTTTTTGCCGTACACGTTTTGATTCTGCCGGCAAGCATCGCCGCTTTTCTCATAGGGCATTTTTTGATGATAAGAAAACAGGGTATTTCAGGACCACTGTAAGTTACTAAATTATAATATAAAAATATTTTCTTCCCTTTTTTAAGGAGGATAAAAAGAATGAATGAAAAAAACGGTAATACAAATGAAAAGGAAAAAGGAATACCTTTTTTCCCCAACCATCTGTTAAAGGAAGTTATTGTAGCATTTATAGTTTTTGGCGGGCTCATTACCCTTGCGACATTGTCTCCTGCTCCCATGGAACCGCCTGCCGACCCTTTTACTACGCCTGAGCATATAAAACCGGAATGGTATTTTCTTGCAGCTTATCAGTTTCTGAAGGTCGCGGAATATCTTGATTTTCTTGGGCAATGGGCGCCCAAGGCATTGGGAGTTTTAGGTCAGGGAGTGGTTTTTGCACTTCTCATATTCTTCCCTTTCATAGACAAGAATCCTGAAAGGAATCCCAAACGCCGTCCTGTCGCGGTTTTTCTCGGAATAGTGGGGGTTATATGTTTTGCCGCTTTGACAGTGTGGGGTTACTTATCCTGACATATTATGAAAGATGAAAGGAAAAATAAGGAAATGAATTTTAAGAAAAAAACTTTTGTTATTGGCTTATTTCTGGTCATCGGCCTGATTGGAATTTATATGCCTTCTGTATTTGCTGAAGATAACGGATGTATAACCTGCCACAGAGGACTTGACGGAGAAGCGCAGAAGGCGGTTATACAGTGGGAAACAAGCGTCCATAAGGATGCTGAAGTATATTGTCAGGATTGTCACGGCGGAAATTCCATGGAAGCGGAAGATATGGATGCCGCAATGTATGATGCGCGCGGATTTATAGGCGCGCCTGAAAGGAAGGATATTCCAAAACTTTGCGCGAAATGCCATGCCGACCCTGTGAAAATGAAAAGATACAACTTGAGGACAGACCAGTACGCTCTTTATAAAACAAGTGTGCACGGGAAAAAACTTGTCAGGGGTGATCAAAATGTTGCGGTTTGCACAAATTGTCATGGAAAGCACGACATAAAAAAAATAAACGATCCCTCATCGTCGGTTTATCATTCAAATGTGCCGACAACCTGCGCGAAATGCCACGCCGACCAGAAACTTATGAGCCAGTATAATATAAAATCAAACCAATATGACCTTTATATGGCAGGTTACCACGGACAGATTTTAAGCGGAAAAATCGAAGGTAAAAATCCTTCGCTTGTACCAACCTGCGCGACCTGTCACGGTTTCCACGGCGCCACCCCTCCCGGAATTAAGGAAATAGCGGATGTATGCGGCAACTGCCACGGAGTGATAGCGGATAAATTCAAACAGGGGCCTCATTACGAATCTCTTAAAACAGCGGGAAGTCCCAAATGCTATGATTGTCACGGAAATCACAAAAATAAAGCTTTGACACCGGAAATGTTTCAGGGAGTTGAAGCGGGACATTGCGGTGCCTGCCATCAGAGCACTGATGTAAAAGAATTAGCCAAAGACATATACACCTTAATTCTTGATACGCGTGGGGAGCTTGACAGAGCTCATTCAAGTTTTAAAAAAATAGAGTTTTCCGGAAGGAATAATCAGGATATAGAGGATTCTCTGAATGAGGCCGAGACTTACTTCAAGGAAATCGGACCTCTGACACATTCTTTGTCAAGTAACAGGATTAATGAACTGAAAACAAAGATATCTGAAGACACTCAAAAGGTTGAAGCCATAGTTGCTGACTTTGAGAGAGGGCACAAGATAAGAATACAGAATCTCATTTATTACGTAATTATAATTTTTATCATCGTTATTTTGCTTTACGCAAAATTAAGGGTTGTTACTGCTGAGTATGAGCAAGAACAAAAG
>CAZJVM010000087.1:0-9393 GCA_964549305.1 uncultured bacterium | reverse complement strand
AATGGATTGTCCGGTCGGTGCCGGACAATGACAGCAGATAAAAGGAGATAATATGGATAAGGCAAAGAAGTCTTACAACAAACCTCAGATTAAAGAGGTCAAACTTGTCTCTGAAGAAGCCGTTCTCGGTTCCTGCAAGAATGATTTGAGCGCAGGTCCGAACCAGAGTCAATGCCTGATTCCGCAGTGTTTTAATCAGGGGAGTTAATATTCTTTTTCAGAAAACAGGAGTCCAAATTAGAAACAAATCATTGCAATGTATTTTTCTGTTTCTATTCCTAATCCCTCTGCGTTTGTCTAATGTACAACCTTTTGCCTTATTCTTGGAATCTTTGCTGAAGGAATATGTTTTCCCTTAATCCCTGTTTTTTGAACTGCTTCCTTCTCTGCGAAAATATGTGAAGGCGATTGGGACGGTCCTTCAAGAAACTGTATATCCTGCGCTCTAATCAAGTTCTTATCGCTTCTTATGATTAATGCTCTTTGAATGACATTTTCGAGTTCTATGAGATTCCATTTCCATCTATGCTCTGAAAGGCGGTAAAGCGCTTTTTCGCTCATACGTATTTCCTCCTTTTCTTCCGAGTATTTTGCAATGAGGCATTTTGACAAAAAAGGTATATCTCCATTTCTTTCCTCGAGAGAAGGCAGGTGAAGAGTTAATGTGTGAATTTTAAAATAAAGTTCCCTGTTGAATTCATCCTTTTCTACCTGATGCCATAGATCCTTTTCTGAGCCGAAAATAAGATGTGCGTGCAAACCTCTTTTCTTTTCCTCTTCCTTTATGAAATTTAAAAGAGCGAGTTGGCTTTGTTGGTTCAGCATTTCAATATTGTCTGAAAATATCGTTCCCCCCCGGCAGTTTATGCGTTTCTTTGCAATTTCGTTTTCAGATATGGAGTCGCATTTAAGAATTATAAAGGGTTTGTCTTTCTTTTCTCCCCTGTTGTGCATTAACTTTGCCAATGCTTCCTTTCCCGTTCCCGTTTCTCCGTAAATAACTGTTTTGCTTTTCTTTTGCGCGGATTTGAATGCCATATTGAGAATTCTATACATTCGGGGGTTGAAGCTTGTCAATTCGATGTAGTCGGAGAGTGAAAAGGATTTGCCGCAAAAAAGTGTAATTCTCTTGTCGAGAACATTCCGCATTTCTCTGTTAGATACATTAATCAGAAGGTCTCTGTTCAGGAGTGACAGGAATATTTTGATTTTCGCAATCAGTTTGCTTTCAATAGGTTTTTGTGAAAAGAGGGGTAGGTATCCGTCAATTCTTGATAGCAGGAGCGCGTAAAGATAAGCATAGAGTATCTGATTTTCAGATTTTGGCCTGAATGAAATCAGTTTTTCCAAAAGGAATTCTTTTCTTAAATGAATAATTGAGAAAAACTCGTCAGCCAACGGTCGATTTTCCATAGCGAGTGCCATATAACCCGCTTTGCCTGCAAGCCCGATGACAGGGTCAATCTTTTTACCGAGATGGTGTGGAGGCGGAAGCGAAATGTTCCTTATGAGAAGGGAATGTGAATAATTGAGAATCGGCGCCGCTGTTTTCCAGTCGCTTCTAAAGATATTGTTTAACGCCGATTTCCATGCTTTAAGTTCGTTATACCTTCTTCTAACCCGTAGAAATAACTCTATATCGGTTATTTTTCCCATAAACCTTTTTGCCGGGTAAAGGTCATAAACTCATTGTATTATTATAACTTAGTTGCTCTTTGATTTTCAAAGGAAAATTGGAAATGCTTTTAAAAAATGCTTCGTGAAAATAAAACTATGGCTCTTTGCAATTTGCAAGAAAAGTGATAATGCAAATAAAGTCTCTGTTTTTGAAAATATTAAAGGAGGAATGATGATATGAAGTCAGTCGTTGTTACCGGTAGTACGAGAGGCATAGGACTCGGTCTTGCAAGAGAATTTTTGAAGCGGGATTGCGCGGTTGCATTCAGCGGAAGGAACAGCGAAAAACTGTCAGCGGAAGTTGAAAAAGCCGGCGATGAGTTCGGCAAGGACAAGGTGCTCGGGCAACGTTGTGATGTAAGCGACATAGCGCAAGTGCAGGCGCTTTGGGATGCCGCAAAAAATACATTCGGGAAAGTTGATATATGGATAAACAATGCGGGACGCGATACTACTATGGTTATGCTTTGGGAACTCGATGCTCCGGAAATATCTTCTACGGTAGATACAAATGTGACGGGACTCATATACGGGACTAAGGTCGCGCTCAAAGGAATGATAGAACAGGGAACAGGACAGATTTATAATATGGAGGGGTTTGGAAGCAGTGATATGATGCGTCCCGGAATGACGGTGTACGGTACTACAAAAAGAGCGGTTCGCTATTTTACGGAATCTGTCGCAGATGAGGCGAAGGATACTGCGGTACAGATTGGGACCGTGGGACCGGGAATGGTTGTCACTGACTTCATGCTCGATGGATTAAGAAAAATGCCGGAAGAAAAACTTGCAGAGGTAAAACCGGTTTACAATATGCTTGCAGACAAGGTGGAAACGGTCACGCCCTATCTTGTGGAAGAAATTCTTAAAAACGATAAAACAGGCGCAAAGATTGACTGGCTTACTGACGAGAAGGCAATGGAAAGAATGAATTCAGATGAGTATATCAGTCGCGACCTTCTCGGAGAATTCGGAATTTAAGCGGCAGAAAAATTTTCTCTTGAAGAATACTTTTCTTTTTACAAATACTTTAAAATGGAAAAAAATTTAACCTATTATGAAGCGGTAGAAAAATATCCGAAGATTCCCCGCTTTATCATCCTTAAAATTGACCTCTACCGAAGAGGCGTGCTGTTCAGCGATGAGGTGATAAATAAGCACGGAAGATATCCGGGCCCTTTTATGCTGAGAGACGGCACATCAGTGATGACTGCCGCGGGCGAGTGTATGCCCGAAGACCATTATACTATTGATTTTCACGACGACGGCCTTGGAATATTCTACAAGGGCGCATTTATCGGGGAAACGGAATTTTGCCCCCGTCCTGAATTTTTCGGCAAGAAGACTTCATCTGGTATTCCCATGGAAAAAGTGGGAATGTTCAGACCTCAGGTTTTAAATGTTTGGACTGACCGCTACTGCCATTTTTGGGAAGGAGGGAATCAGTGCAGATTTTGCTCAATAAACGCGCTCTTCAGGGAAAGAAAACAGCTCGACAAGGGAATTTATGAAGCGGTGGATATAAGGGAAACCGTTGCGGAGGCATTGAAGGAGCCCGGACGATTTTCAATGATAACCGTTACGGGAGGCGCAAACCCTGCAGGCGCAGAACCTTTTGACGATGAAGTCGCGCGATACATAGAAGTGATACAGGCGGTGGGAGACAATTTTGAAAGTGCCCGTTTCCCCATTCAGCTTACAAGCTGTGCTTTTTCCAAAAAGCAGATAAAGAAAATATATGATGAAACAAAGGCGATGATGTACTGTCCTGATATGGAAGTGTGGGATAAAAATATATTTGCCGAAGTCTGTCCCGGAAAGGCGAAGTTTGTGGGTTGGGATAACTGGGTAAGGAGTCTGACCGATGCCGTGGAGATATTCGGGAAGGGTTTTTCGGCAACCAACATTGTTTTGGGCACCGAGCTTGCGGCATCCGGCGGATTTAAAAGCGAAGACGAAGCATTGAAGTCAAACTTGGAAGGATGCGAATATCTTGCCAAAAAAGGCGTTGCAATGATGGGGCTTGTATGGAGACCTGTGAAAGGGTCATTATTTTACGGAAGACCGCAACCGTCTCTTGACTATTATCTGCGCGTTTCACAGGGACTGCACGATATTCGCTCTTCCTACGGACTGCACTGCCAATTTGATGATTACAAGCATTGCGGAAATCACGGTGATGGCGATTTGCATCGTTTGGACTGAAAAAATCTGTTTTGGTCTTACCAAAATGTGTAAAATAAGATTTCGCCGATTAAGGTTTGAATAAAAATCAGGCAGAGAAGCTGAGTGTCAAAGTTATTCTTCCCCGTTGAATCTGATATGATGTTTATTGTTTCGGCAACGGGCGCTATGAAAAGAGGAGAGAGGTAAATCCAGATTCTTCCTGTCTCGAGGTTGTATAATCCGCCGAGATTCATCTCAAGCATTGTTATGACTGCCGCATAAATAATTGCCCGAAGCTCTGAATTTCCCATTTGCAGGCGACGAATTTTTTTTGAAAAGAAAAGACAAAATATCCCCGATGAGGCAAATCCCATAAAGGCAAGATATCCGATAAAGTTTGCGCTGCGCGAATAGATATACTGCTTTACGCTGTAAAAGACGGGCGTATAGTTAACGAAATCTTTGGCGCGCGCTTCATCGAGACAAGCCAAAACATTAAATCCCAAAATATAATAAAGCGCCAGATAGAAGAATAGGAGAACAATACCTGTAGTCAGAGAATAGAAGAAAAGTCCCGCCGCGTTTTCCCGTCTTTTAAGTATGCAGAAACCGGTAAGGATTATGTAAAAAAGAATTATATATGATGCCGAAAATGTCATAAAAGAGGCAAGAGATAGGGCAATTCCCGCGAGAATTCCCGCGGTAAGAGGATTTTTGCCTTTAACATAAAAGCGGAGAATAAAATAAATGGGCCAAAGCATAAAAAACATAAATACTCCGTCCATACATACGGCGCTGTAATAGGCAATTGCCGGAGTAAAGAGCCATATTAACGTTGCAAGACGAAGCGCTTTTTTCCCGAGGAAGAGTTTGACCGAGTAATAAAAGGGGATAATGCTTAAATTACTTACGAGAACGGAGATAAGTGATGCTATAAAGACGCCCCTTCCGATGAAGCGTTTTATGAGATAAAGAAACACGTCGCCTCCGGGAGGATGAGTGTGCGCGTGCAGTGAAAGAGAAGGCATAAGAGAAACATAGTCCCTGAGGAAGTTGCCTAATCCCTTAATTTTGGGAAGGTCGGCATAATATTCATATGGTGTTGAGAGGTATGAATGGGTAATCGCGTAGAAGAAACCTTTGTCCGTTGAAGCAAGACAGATGTGAAAGAGGAAAGTGACAAAGAATGAAATAATTAAAAACGGCTTTTCAGACAGCGAGAGAAAAAAATCCTTTTTCCAAAGAGTCAGGACAAGAAGAAAAATAGCAATGCAGAGAATTACGTAAAGGATGTTTGCCGAAGGCCTTACTCTGATATTGAGGGGAAGTTCCCACCGGTAACCTGTCCAAAGGTGCATCAGAGGAAAGTATAAAAATGATATGATGGCGATAATTGAAAACCATTTTAAAACTATATAGTTTTTAAATTCTTTTGGCACTTGCGAAATTCCTTTTTCTGTTTATAAACGATTATATTTTAAAAATGAAATAGAGTGCAATTTTTAACGGCTTTTTTTGAAGATAATTTTAAAAATAATGACATTGAACAAGTTTTTAATTTCTTCGTTAGTTCTTTGCTTTCTTTTGGTTAATCCTCAATTTTATAAAAAAGCGGATGCCGGTTCTCCGTCAGACTCCATTTATTATTTCAGCGACTTCGTTATGGGTGTTAAAATCGAGATGAAACTCGCGGGCAGCAGTCCTATTGAATTGAATAAAATTTCGCAGGATGCTTTTGATGAGATGAAATCCCTTGACGGCAAACTCAGCAACTGGAAGGAGGAGAGCGAAATTTCGCGGTTAAACCGCGCAGGCGCGGGCAGATGGATTAAAGTTTCGCCTGAATTGTTTGAAGTTATCGCGCAGGGTGTGGGGCTTTCCAAAAAAACCGGAGGCGCTTTTGATATTACCGTAGGGAAATTGCTCGAGCTTTGGAATTTTTACGGAAGACATCCGGTACTGCCTGAAAAGGAGAAAATAGAAGAAGCGCTCCAATATGTTGATTTTCGGTTTATTTCCCTTGATAAAGACAATATGTCAGTGAAGTTTGAAAAAGAAGGAGTAAAAATCGACCTTGGAGGAATCGCCAAAGGATACATAATGAAAAAGGGGTATGAGGTGTTGAGGAAAAGAGGAGTTAAGGCAGGACTTATTAACTGCGCGGGCGATATTTTTGTTTGGGGGAAAAAACCTTCGGGCGCGTTATGGGCAATTGCAATAAGGAATCCATATAATTCCGAAAGACCCTATGCCGTAATTTCCGTAACCGATACCGCGGTATTCACATCGGGCGATTATGAGAGGGAGTTTGAAAAAGGAGGGAAAAGATATCACCATATTTTTGACCCGCGCACGGGTGTTTCTTCCGGTAAATGCCGCGGAGTTACCGTAACAGGGGGGAGTATTGATGATGTAAACGGACTTTCCTCGTCTCTCTTTGTAATGGGCGCGGAAAAAGGCAGGGAATTCACGAAAGGTCTAAAAGGCATCGAAGCGGTATTTTTCCCCACTGAAGGGAGTGCGGTTTTGACTGATGGATTCAGGCAGAAATATCTTGATAAAAAATAACCTGCTAAAATTTAATGACAAATGTGTTTCCAAATAAATGATTTGCATTTATTTTTAAAATTTTCATAGTTTAGGATGAGATTTAAAAGGAAGATGTAAAAAGTTTAAACAAGGGGAGGAGTTGTAATGAAAAAAAGATTGTTTACCGTTGTTTTACCTTTAATAGTATTTTGTCTTTTGGTTTTTCCTTTTTTTGCAGAAAGTGAAACTTCCGAAAAAAGTCAGACTTCTCCCGCGGCAATAAAAGCCGATGCTAAACAACCTTCAAACCATCCTGAAACTGCAATATCAATGACCTGCTCTGAATGTCACGATGTAAAATATGACGCTGAATCAACGGCAACAAAAACCTGGATTAATAACTATGCACAGATGCCAAAGAATGAATTATGGAAAAAAATATCCGATTTCCTTCCTGACAGACAGAGATTTGTTATGGCGACTGTGGGGTCAAAGGGTATCTGGCCCTTTAAAAAACACTATCCTACTGCAACTACCGCTGATTTCACGCTCATTCCCGATGAGCGTATCATTATCTGTTCAAATGAAAAGGGAACTGAAAAACTTTCCGAACTAAAAAAGAATCCACTGGTGAGCATGGTTCACTTTGAAGGCTCGATTGAAGGTCCCGTTACACCAAAGAAGAGATATTGGAAGAGTGTTCAGATTTTCGGGAAAGCAACGATGTATGAATCAGACCATCCTGAGTTCAGTGACCTTGCCGAGAAATACCATTTTTATCGCATTCGCAGTGATAGAGCATACAAAAGAATGGTTATGACAAAGATTGATATACAGAGAGTAATTTATTTTGATTCAACTCTGATGAAAGAGGGTTATTCTCCTTATCAACTCTGGGAAAATGATGAGCTTAAATAATTGACATCACCTCCAAGTGAAATCATCTGATAACAGGCAACCGCGGAAATTTATAGGGATAGAAATACCTGAAGGCCTTGTTAAAAGGAATTTTTATTTTCTCTACGGCACTTCTTTCCTTATAAGCATGCTGATGGTTTTCCCTGCTGTGATTCAGCCGGTTTTCCTGAAGGAGATAATCGGCATTCCCGATAAAAGCGCTGGCTCGATTAATTCTCTCCTTCAGAATATGAGCCAGATTGCCACTCTTTTTCTTGCGGGATTTGTAGGGTTTCTCTCTGACCGTTTCGGAAGGCGCTATATGCTCCTAAGGGGCGTGATTTTTACGGGAATCTTTTTTATACTTTTCGGATATTCGAAAGAAGTGGGGCTTGCAATAGGTTTTCCGCCCCAATATGCAATTTACGGGACACGATTTCTTCTCGGCATAGGCTTGATTTTTACCTGGCCTCATCTTACTCCCCTTGTCGCTGATTACACATACAAATCAAGCAGAGGCAAGGCAATGGCTCTCTATGGCATCTCAATGGGTGTGGGGGCAATCCTTGCTTTCGGAATACTGGGACAACTTCCTCAGCTTTTGGGCATTTATGAAAGTTTTTATGCTGTTGCGATTGTGGCATTTATTGCCGCATTGGTCGCGGGAAGGGGCATTGTGGACAGGATTCCTGAAGATAAGAAAAAGCAGAAGGGAAAATTCAAGGAACTTTTTTCGCTTCTCGCAAAATCGCCCTCACTTAAAGCAAGCTATGTGGCTACTTTTGTTGGGAGGGCGGATACTCCCATTCTTCGTCTTCTTACGATGGTCTGGCTGGTAACCTCAGCGCAGGCGCACGGCGTCACTCCCGTAAAAGCCACGGGTTTCGGGGGGTTTATAATGATGGGCTTTGCGCTGATGTCAATGTTGAGCAATATGGTGACGGGTCCTCTTGTTGACAGAATAGGAAGAATGGCGACAATTATTATATCAATGTTAAGTTCAACTGCGGGCTTTGCAATTCTTTTTACATTTCATAATCCCTTTTCGTGGTTTATATGCCTTCCTGTGGGGTTGATAGGATTCGGAATGTCAGGCGTTGTCATAGGGGCAAATACCCTTGCCGCGGATTCCGCGCCGAGGCACCTTGTAGGCACTGTTATCGGTGGAGTAAATACGGTGCAGTCAGTGGGAATAATAATACTCCTGCAGGCGGCAGGTATAATAAGGGATGTAATGACAGTGCAGACCGCTTTCATCTTTAAGGCGTCAATCAACGCGGTAACTCTTCTATGGTTTCTATTCATCAAAGGCAGGTGCGATAAGGAATTGGAAGAAGGCAGAGCAGAAAATCCTTCTGCTGTGAGTATTTAATCCAAAGCACTGCTGTCCGGGATATTTGTAAAAGGGCTTTTTGGGAAGCTTAATATTTTGATTTTATTGAAGCCATCAAATTCTGGATATTCTTTTATCAATGTAGTTTATGTGTAGTGGTTTATGGTTTTGATTTTCATTGCTGCAAAAAAAACCAAAAAAAATGTTGACAAAAAAAAATAAAAAAATATCATTCTTCGGCAGATAGGTATTATTACTTAATATCATATTTTAAATTAACAAATTATATGGCTATATGAAGTTTTTTGAAGAGGGATAGTTATTTGGAGATGTGGAAATGAATCAAGGTCTTTATTCTGAAAAGCGCTTTTCAATAAAGAAGATGTCTGATGAAACTCTTATATATGACGAGGCGAATGACAATACCCACTTTTTAAATCCTGCGGCAATAAAGATACTTGAACTTGCTTATGATGGGAAAAAAATTGAAGAAATTGAATCATCTCTTAGGGAAGAATTTAATATCGGTGAAAGTGAAGATATTAAGAAAGATATAGAAGAAGCAATTGAAAATTTAAAGAAGAGGGCATTAATTTAACAGGAAAAAGGTTGACAACAAATGTATGTTTTATAAACTATGTCCATTCATTGTCTTATTTTTTGATTTAGAGAATATAATGTAATTTTTTTAAAGGGGAGGATTGAATATGTTTAAATCTTATCGGTATTTGAATTATTTTTTGATTTTGCCGCTATTCTTTGCAGGGATCTTTGTCTGTTTAGATGATGCA
>CAZJVM010000086.1:2798-9653 GCA_964549305.1 uncultured bacterium | reverse complement strand
CAGGCAACAAGGTTTTCCTTTGCATATTCCCTGTTCTGGATAATGAATGCTGATTCGGCTTTCCCCTCGTAAGTTGAGAAATCGACTGCCTTTTCACCGCCCCAGAATTTCCCCGCAATTTTGCGCATTACATCAGTTCCGAAAGGTGACATAGCGCCGTCGGTTGCAAACCACATTGCCCATTTCATCAGCGGAAAACAGACTTCGTGAAGCTGGTTCATAGTGCTTGTCGACTCGGTGGCGTAGAAAACCGCATTTGTTATGAAATAGCGGGGGTTGTAGGCATTCGTATTGAAACCGCTTTTTGTGACAGTGCCCTTTAAAAGTTCTTCTGATTCTCTGCCTACTGCTTTTGCAGCCCTTACTGTCCCCTCAGCAAGCGTATCTCCGAATCCTTCTCGTAATGTTATTTTCCCAAGCAGGGTTTCAATGAACCTGAGACTTCCTATCTCAGAAATGGGCAGACCCGTGTTATCTTCAGTGAGAACATTTCCGTCAATGCACTTTACCATCCACCGAAGGACATTCCCCATCTCCTGCGTGCATATCCCGAGCCGGTTGCAGAGTGATGTTGCAAGGAATGTGTTATCAGAGGAATTCCCGTCATTGTATTTACTGTCGAGAGTATTATAGAAATAAACTGACTGGCAGTTCTTCAGAACTTCTTCCCGTCCCGATGTATGCTTGTATAATCCCCGCGGACATCCGCCCGGACAACCCTTGCAGGGTGACCTCCTGATTAAATCTATTCCTCCGATAGAAGGGTCCATCAAAATCTTTCCTTTGGTAAGGGACATTATTTCTCTGTTTATTTCTTTAAGCTTGTCAGGCTCCGCAGTATTAATCGTGCCTGTACCTTTCACAGTGATGGCTTTAATGTTTTTTGAGCCCATAACCGCACCGAATCCGCCTCCTCCGCAGGCGGTGTTATCGCTCATTGCGATTGCAAGGCGCACCTTGTTTTCTCCTGCAGGTCCTATGCAGACCGTCTGAACATCGTCACCCTCTTCCTTTTTTATTTTTTTAAGGCAGTCAAATGTTTCAGTCCCCCACAATCCCTTTGCATCTTTAATCTCAATCTTGCCGTCATTTATTAATATGTAAGACGGTTTTGAAGCACAGCCAGTAATAATAAGTCCGTCATAACCTGCCTGTTTCAGCTTTATTCCGAAAGTCCCTCCCACGCTTCCGAGACCGTACTGCGAAGGATAAATAATCGGAGATTTCCCGCTTATAAACCAACGTGACGAGGCAATGGCGCCTGTCCCTGCAAGCGGGCCTGTCATTATAACGAGAGGATTGTCGGGAGACAAAGCATCCGTGTCTTTGCTCACTTCATCGCGATAAACTTTTGCCGTGAAACCCCGTCCGCCGATGAATTTTTCAGCCATTGAATCTGTCGGAACTGTCTGTTTTTCTCCCGTTGTAAGGTCAATCCTCAAAATCTTTCCTGTCCAGCCATATGATTTTTCCATATTTATATGGCCCCCTTTTTTAGGTTATTATTTTTCCCAGGTAACCTTGAAAACACCATCCCTCATACTGCCGAGGCGCATTCTATGAGGAGTTATCTCTATAATTCTGTAATTGTACTCAGGCAGAAACTCCTTCAGTCCCATCTGTTTCAGAGATTTCTGCACCTTCATTTTTTTAAGGATTGCCTTAAATTTTTTGGGATTTGTCGTTAAGCTGTAAACTTCTGCCGTGCCGAATGCCTGAAGACCTTTTGTGCCCCAGAAGTCTTCTTCAGGATTGTAGGGTTCGGCGATTGAGAAGGAAACATTTTTGTTTTTCTTTAAATTTTCAAATTTTACGCCTCCCCCTGAAAGGATATAGAAAGTGAAACCGTCAAGACGGTATTCAAGAGGTGTAGTGCGCGTTCGATTATTCTTGCAGGTACTGAGGTGCAGGACATTGTTTCTTTTGAGGAATTTTTTAAGGACTCTTTCAAAGGATTCCGCGCTTTTAAATGTCTTTATCCTGACGCCTGCCTTTTTCATCAAAGGAATTACCGAAGGGGGAACTTTTGCCTGTGTGATTTTTGCCATTGTCTCTCCTCTCTCAATAGTTATTCAATATTTTATACTGAATTTTTATTCTCAAAGTTCGTTATTTTAGAACAGACTAATCTTTCTTGAAAACCTCAAACTCCACGGGAACGCTTGTAAGGTAAGCGTCGATTAGGGCAACCCCGGCAATCCTCATACTTCCTTTGCCCTTCATCAGAATCTTAATCATATCAAGGGATATCTGCTTATAACTTGCCTTGAAGGGGATTTCTATATCTGTTTTTTTCCCTGCCGGAATTCTCAGGTCAGAAGTGCTTTTGCCTTTGAAAAATTTGTCTTTCCCTATGAAAAGTCCGCATTTAACTGATTTGATATTTACGGATATCCAATTCGGGTTGTTGACTTCAAGAGTCACCGACCCTTTTAGTTTGTTGCTGCCGAAATTCATTCCCTCAATTTTTATGCTCTTAAATTCAAATGAGCATTTTTTAATCATATTTTTGATACTGCAGGAGTTTATGGACAAAGAGAGAATTATTAACGCAACGGTCAGGGAGAATTTTTTTAAAAAAATAAGATTTTGACGCTTTCCTTTGTTCATTTTACGCTATTGAGGCGATGGTTCATTTGTTTCCTCGCTTTTTTCTTCCTTTTTATCTTTTCCGAGAAGAGATTTAATACGGGGAGGAATGAAAACATCGTCGAGATTGAGTTTTGAAAGCTCGTTTGCGAGGATTTCCACTTTTTCGTTAACTTTCAGTCGTTTGTCGATAATAATACGGTTTTCTTCTTCTACACGGCAAGAACCGCCTCTGAGCTTGATGCCAGATTTTTTTAAGTCTTCATACTGAAGCTTGATTGACAGTTTTTCGGCCAACTCTTCAAGCTGTTCAAGAATGAGCTCCTGTTTCATTTTCTTTATTTCCTTGATTTAAAAAAATGCTGAATCAACCGGGAGGCCAGGTCAGGCGTCTTCCTCCGAGGAGATGAAAATGGATATGAAAAACGGATTGGCCTGCTCCTTCGTTGCAGTTCAGTACGATGCGAAACCCCGATTTATCGATTTCATTATCTTTTGCAAGTTTTTTGGCGGATTCAAATATGGCGGAAAGTATTTCACTGTCTTCTTTTTCTATTTCCATTGTAGTTGAAATATGTTTTTTGGGTATCAGAAGAAGATGTACCGGTGCCTGAGGATTGATGTCTTCAATGGCAATCATCTGGTTGTCTTCAAAGAGTACATTTGCATTGACTTCTCCCGATATTATCTTACAGAAAAGGCAATCTTCGGACATATCTATTTTTCTCCCCTCAACTTTTCAAATTTGTATTTAAGTTTTTCCGAAACTTTCTCAGGCACCATGCCGTCAATGTTGCCTCCGTATTTTGCAACTTCCTTGACAATGCTCGAGCTCAGGTATGAATATCTGACCGATGACATCAGAAAGATTGTGTCCACGTCTCTTAGAAGTTTTCTGTTGGTAACTGCCATCTGAAATTCGTATTCAAAGTCGCTTACTGCGCGAAGCCCTCTGACAATCGCTTTTGCGCCCACATTATTTACAAAGTCGATGAGGAGTCCGTCGAAAAATTCCACGTGCAGATTTTTTAAATGTCCGGTGGCATCGGAAAGCATCTCTATCCTTTCCTTTGTTGGGAAGAGAGTGTGCTTGTCATCGCTTTTTGCAACGGCAACGATTAATTCATCGAATATCTTCAAACCACGCTCGATTATGTCAACATGACCGTTTGTTACGGGGTCGAAAGTACCGGGATATACGGCGATGTTTTTCATTTTTAATGAGATTGAATTTTTAAAGAATTAACCATTTATTCTTCTGTAATACAATATTCTTGTGTCACCGTAAAGTTTTTCTCTTGTCAATTCAAGTTTTCCTTTTTTTTCCGGAAGCTTTTTTTTCTTGAATGCTTCCAGTATGAGGGTGCCTTCCGCGCAAAATATTTTTCCGGCGCCTATCTCTCCGAGGCACTTTGAATAATAATCGGAAGCGTAGGGAGGGTCGCAGTAGATAATGTCGAAGCTTTCGTTTTCCTTTTCGAGCCTTTTCAGCGCTTTTTCAAAATCATCGCAGATTAGACGGGCGTCTTCTTTAAAATCCGCAATCTGAAGGTTTTTTTTGATTACCGCGACCGCCTTCCTCTCCTTTTCGATGAAAACAGCCTTTCCAGCGCCTCTGCTCAATGCTTCGATGCCAACACTGCCCGTTCCGGAAAAAATGTCGAGAAAGGAAGCACCTTTGATTTTGTCGCCGAGAGAATTAAAAACCGCTTCCCGCACCATATCGCGCGTAGGCCTTATAAGTTTTTCGGGAAAAGCGGAAAGGCGTATGCCCCCTTTTTTTCCGCCTGTTATTCGCATTGGCATCTGAAATATTGGTCCTTATCAGGTTTGTGTTGCTTCATCGAGAAGTTCACACCAGTGTTTTACTTCCTTTTTCTTCGATTTTGCGAGCAATCCGCTTTGTATTTGCAGAATACATCCCGGGCATCCCGTCAAAACGATGTCAGCACCGGTTGCGATAATATTTTCAGTTTTTTTTCTGTTTATATTTATGCTCATTTTATAATTTTCTATGCTGAACATTCCTCCGAATCCGCAACAGTCGGTGCTGTTTTTCATTTCTATGAGCTTTGCGCCGGGAAGCTGTTTTATTATTTCCCTTGGTTTCCTTTCTATTTTCTGAACTTTCTTGAGATGGCAGGGATCGTGGTATGTTATGAGTTTAGTATCCCGGGTTTGATTCTTCTTTATTTTAGTTAAGATATTTTTTCCGGGTCCTGAAACAAACTCGCTCAGGTCCATAATTTTACTTTTTATTTTTTCCCAGAGTTCGGAAGATTGTCCGTCATCTTCAAAGATGAGAGGATATATTTCCTTGAAGGCCGACCCGCAGGTTGCACAGGCAACGACAAGATATTCGAAATTTTCCGATTTGAGCGCCTGAAGATTCTTTTTCGCGAGATGTTCCGCCTGTTTTCTGTCACCTGAGAAAAACGCGGGAAGTCCGCAGCACTGCTGTTTTGGAAGTATGGTGGGATTGAATCCCGATTTTTCGATTATATTGAATACGGAAATACCGGTTTGAGGGCTTATGAAATTTATCGTGCATCCCTGAAAGAAAAGGACTGAAGCCCTTCCGGAAAGAGGCCTTCTTTTCTTTAAAGTTTCACTGAAGGATTTTTGTGAAATCGATGGAATGAGGCGCTCACCCTTATCGGCGAAAAAAACCCCCTTATAAAAGAGGCCGCTTTCAGAAGGTATTTTTTTAAAAAGAATATTCTCAATAAGCGATGCCGTTTTCATAAGAGCGTTTCTGCCGTGAAATGTTCCGGAGAGCACCTGAAGTACTGCCTTTTTAAGGGGAGGAATTCCTTTTTCTTTTACCGCCTTTTCCCGTGCCGCAGAGATAATTCTTTCTATATCTATGTTTGCGGCGCAACTTTCCCTGCAGGATGTGCAAAGCAGACATTTTGAAATCGATTCGTATAACTTGTCCGACAACTCAATGTCGCCGCTGATATATGCTTCTAAAAGAGCAATCTTTCCCCTTGCAACGGCATTCTCTTTTTTATCGATGTCATAGACAGGACATACCGCCTGACAGGCGCCGCATTTGACGCATTTTGAAAGCGCATTTACGAGTTTTGTATTTTTGTCGGAATTTTTCAAAAAAGTAATCCGCAGGAATTGATTAAGACACTATGACTTTTCCGTTTTCGAGTATAACTTCCTTTTCGTTTTTTTCGTAAAGAAGTTCAACTGTTGGCTTGAACAGAACGAAGTCCTGATGAAAATTTGTCCTTACCTCTCCGCCGAATGATTTATTGTCCCCCAGCGCCATATGGATTGTTCCGAGGATTTTTTCCGATTCCAGAATGTTGTCCGGTCTCGTTGCTTTTGGATTTGTCCCTATGCCAAGCTCTGCAATGTTTGAAGACTTTCTGTCAAGCTCGACCTGTTCGCGCAGAAATTCCGCATATTCGCCGGCGCCCTGAATAAGAAATACCATTCCGTTCTTTATTTCGAATTTCAGGGGTTTTGTGAATTTCGATGTGGGACCCCATTCCGCCACGAAAATTCCCCTGGAAGTGTTTTCCAGAGGCGCGATAAATGCCTCGCCTGCGGGAAGATTTCCGAATGCGCCTTCTTCGGTGAGTATTCCCGTATCGGCGATTCCGTTTCTACCTTCAAGACCTATTGTAACGTTTGTGCCGTTTGGCGATGTAATTGTCGCCCACACCGCGCGACTAAGCTTCATTGCAATGGATTCAGTTATCCTTTTCATAGATTCGAGGTCTACATCCATAGGTCCTGAAAACATTCTTTCGTCAAAAAGCGGCATACTCGCGTATCTTGCACCGGAAACTCTCGTTAGAAGGTCTCTGAATTTGGTATGACTGGTGGAATAATTCGAAAGGGCTATGACGGCATCCACAGTTTTATTTTTATGTTTTATGGCTATTGTCTCGCACTCTTTTTCTTCCTTTTTGGACAGGGTTTTACTCACAAGTTTTTCGAAAAGCCCTCTGTCCCGCAGATCGGAAAAAACTTTCTTGCTGAATGCTTCGTTCCAAATTATCTCCGGAGGTTCCATTCCGTGCTTACCGAGAGAATCATACTGAAGGAATACCGTGTTGTTTGTCGCAGAGAGAATATCGAATATTGCAGTTCCGATTTCCGGAAGTTTTTCGCGCCTCTTACTGTCTGCGGGGTTTATTCCTTCTTCGTCAGATACGCAGTCGCAGAATATGAGCACTCTTTCACCCGATTTTACTCCGAGATTTTCATTGATAAGTTTTTTAAGTGCTTTTTCGGATATATTCA
>CAZJVM010000086.1:0-2698 GCA_964549305.1 uncultured bacterium | reverse complement strand
ATTATAACTGATGTGGAAATCATCAAAAATTTTCAACAGTTGACACCGGGGAGTTGCTTTTGTTAAAAACTAATAAACGGTGATAATAATGATTGATGAAAAGACAATACCATCGAAGAATCCTTCCATACTCTGCACTGAATTGGATGAGGAAGCGGTGCTTCTCGACCTTAAGACAAAATGCTATTTCGGTTTGAATGAAATTGCCCTTCTCATTTGGAACCTGACTGACGGAAAAAGAAGCGTAGGTGAGATGGTAAAGGAAATTTGCGATAAATTTGATGTAGATTCACCGACGGCATTAAAAAGCATAATATCATTCCTGTCAAAACTTAGCGAAAATAATCTTGTCTATTTAAATGCTTCTGCTTGAAAAATTCTTCTCTGCTGTTGATGCCTTTTTTTTGTGAGATAATCCTGTCATGTTCATAAAATTCTATTCCCTGTTCGGTACAGACATAAAGGTGGAATCGGACTCTGAAAAAGCGTTAAAACTAGTGGACAAGAGCATAGGTTTTTTTGCCACATCCAAAACTGCTTCAGATAAAGCCATAACTATAAAAATTCTTTTTCCTCCGCATTCCCTTTTGAATGAAAAAATTAATATTACCGAGGGGGAAGAGTGCCTTTTTACATTTGACAAGCTCAAAGGATTCAGAATAGCCAAGACGCTTTTTGTGACTGACGGCGTCTCCATAGCCGAGTGTTGCGGAGAGAAGGGGGCGATAGATATGTTTCTTGATGAAAAAGTGCTTTTGGAAGAGCGTTTTTTCTCCTTTGTCTTTTTCTATCTCATTCTGATGGAAATGCTCAGATATTTTGGATTTTATTATGTTCACTCCTCCTGCATATCGGTGAATGGGAAAGCGCTTATCATTCCCGGAGATACGGGTGCCGGAAAAACGACTTTGTGCATCACTCTTTTAAGAGAAGGGTTCAATTATCTTTCTGATGACGGAGTGCTTTTAAAAAAAGAAGACGATAAGGTTAAGGTGCTTGCATTGCCGGGAGAATTTCATATCGACCCGCTTATTTCCGAAAGATTTTCCGAACTCAAACCGGTGTATCGGGGTGAAAAGTATGGAGAAGGTCCTAAGCGCGCTTTCGGGGCGTCGGATATTTATCCCGGGCAATTCGTTTCGGAAGCTTTGCAAAAATATATTATATATCCCGAAATTGCCGACTGCGAAAAATCGGTGCTTCAGAAACTGTCCCGCGCGGAAGCTTTTGCCCGGTTTATTCCGCACAGCCTTCTTGTAATGATGGACAGGGACATTGCGCCCTTGCATCTTGAAACTTTAAAAAGAACTGTTGAAGTGTCCCAGTCGTACCGATTAAAGAGCGGTCGCGACCTTCTTGACAATCCGGCAAAAGTTGTGTCAATGATAAACAGGAACCTTTTTCGAAAGGATTGAAATGGCAGGAGACATAGGGTTTCTTACTGAAATAGGAATCGAACTCACGAACAGGTGCAATTTTGTCTGCAAGCATTGCCTTCGCGACGAGAAACTTCCCCGGAAGAATATCCCATACAAGGTTGTCAAAAAAATATTGAAGGAAGCAAAGTCGTACGGCATAAGCCATATTGCCTTTACAGGCGGCGAGCCAACGCTTCATCCGAAATTCGATGAGATTCTCGGGGAAGTGGTGAAGGGGGGGTTTACCTATCACATTGTTACAAACGCCTGGAATTTTACGCAAATACTTCCCGTTCTGGAAAAACACGGATTAAAGAATTTGAAAGGGCTTTCATTCAGCGTTGACAGTCCGCGCGAGGAAACGCACGATTATCTGAGGAAGAAGGGGTCGTACAGGAAGATTATGCAGGCCGTAAGCGTGTGCTACATAAAGAAAATTCCTTTCAGTCTTCAGATGACCGTCTGCACGAAGAATATGGAACATCTCGAAGAGATGGCGCTGCTTGCATCGAAACTTGAAGCGGAAAGAGTTTTTTTTGCATTCATTCAGCCCACTCCCGGCAATGTAAAAGAGGGATTGGTGCCGTCACCTGCCGAGCAGTCGAGACTTGCAAAGGAGATTACGAGACTTGCGGGTATTTTTTCAATAGGGGTATTCCTTTCGCCGGGATTTGATATTCCCGAGCTTATGTTTCAGTGCAGGGCGCTCAATATGACATCCTTTACGGTGGATTTCAGAGGCAATCTGGTTTTCTGCTGTCAGCTTTCCGGATATGCCGGAGGAGGTTCAGATTCCGATATAATTGCGGACCTTTCAAAAACTTCGCTTTTTGATGCCCACAAGAAACTCATAGAAAAGATTGCAAAATTTCAGAAAGACAGAGTTACGAGAATAGGAAAAAAGAATCTCGGAAAACTCGACAGGTTCCCCTGTTTCTATTGCGCCCGTTATTTTGGGAAAGTCGGATGGCTTCGCAAGCATAAAGGAAATGCCTGGAACAGTGAATGATAAGAAATCCAATGCCTTGATTTCAGGGATCAGGGCTATTGTAATGTATTGCGAAGTTTTCATACTGGTCTGCCTGCTTCCTTTTTTACTCAAACTCTTCAGTCTCACTTTTGTAATGAAATTTCTTACGCCTTCAAAAATGAAGGGAAACGTCAACAGAGAAAAGGTTGATTTGATAGTTGAGGCAACGGAAAAAATTCTGGGTATGGGCTTTTTAATTTTTTATCCAACGTGCCTTAAAAGATCTCTTGTCCTTTATCATTTTTTAAGG
>CAZJVM010000085.1:0-9900 GCA_964549305.1 uncultured bacterium | reverse complement strand
TACTAATTAATGAGTAGAAATAAAGTTTAAAAAATAATAAAAGAGGAAGTATTAGTATAAGATAATTATGTAATTCAGGGGAGGTGCTAATAATGAGAAAAGTCCATTTTTTTAAGCTGATAGTTTTTTTCACTCTATTTTTTCCGGTTTCCTTTTCCGCCATTTCAGCTATAAATTCCAACCCGACCGATTATGTTACCTCGGAGAAAGTGCGGACTGTTTCTATGCCCTTCATAGAAAACAAGGGGCAGATTGAAGACAAGAATGTGCAATTTTATGCAAAAACATTTGCCGGCAGTTTCTATGTTACGAATAAGGGAGAGATTATTCACGGGGTGGCATCGGATAAAAAAATCTACATCAGGGAAGCATTCGCGGGGAATCGGGAGATTTCTGTAAAAGGAGTTGATAAATCTCCGGCGAAGATAAACTATTTTCTTGGTGAGAAGAAAAACTGGAAGACGAATATTTCGTCGTGGCAATTTTTGACATTAGGTAAAGTCTTTGAAGGTGTCGGGGTAAAACTTGCCGTAAAAGGTGAAAATGTCGAAAAGCTCTTTTTTCTCGATAAGGGTGCTGATGTAAAAGACATTAAAGTAAAACTTACGGGCGCTAAATCTTTAATGGTTAACGCAAAAGGCGAACTTGAAGCGGTAACTGATGAGGGAATTGTGAGATTTACAAAGCCCGTTGCATATCAGGATATAGAAGGCGACAGAGTTTATGTTGACACGAATTACCGCATAATAAAAACCGCTTCGTCCGTGCCGGATTCTAAAAACTGGAAAACCCAGGAAAACATCTACGGTTTTTCCCTTTCGCTCTATGACAAAGATTACCCCATTGTCATAGACCCTCTCCTTGCTTCGACTTTTGCGGGCGGTGACGATGATGATTATGTTTATTCAATTGCCCTTGATTCTTCAGGCAATATATTTGTTGCCGGATATACCGAGTCATCAGATTATCCCGTTACTTCCGGTTCCTATGACGAAGGTTGCGGTTCGGACTCGAACTGCGACGGAGGCGAAAGCGACATTATAATTACGAAATTTGATGCCAACCTGACTACAATTTCAGCGGCGACATTTTTAGGCGGTTCCGACGAGGAAAAAAATCCGGTATTGTCCGTTGATTCGTCAGACAACGTGTATGTGAGCGGTTACACGAGTTCGTCGGATTTTCCATCTACTTCAGGCGCTTATGACGAGGGTTGCGGTTCGGATTCAAACTGCGATGTAGACAGCGACAGCAACACGAGTTCGGATATATTCATTTCCAGATTGAGCAACGATTTGGCCACTCTTTCGGTGTCCACATTTCTCGGAGGCAGCTTCAGCGAATATGACCCTCTCCTTACAATGGACTCCTCTTCGGGAAACGTAATCGTTGCGGGCTACACCTTTTCTTCGGATTTTCCCGTTACGCCCACTCTTACAACATATGATAAGGACTACAACAAAGGCGCGGACGTGTTCGTGGCAATATTGGACAGCGGCCTTAGCTCTGTAATCACAGCCACCTATCTTGGCGGAGGCGACTGGGACAATCCCGACGGTATTGCCCTTGATTCCTCAGGGAATATCTTTGTGGCAGGCACCACCTATTCTTCCGATTTTGACACGCAAAGTAGTGCTTACGACAATACTGCAAACGGAGAGGCAGATGTTTTTGTAACGAAATTTCTGCCCGATTTGACTGATATCAGCGGTGCAAGCTCCACATACATAGGAGGAAGCGATTCCGATTTTGTTTACGGCATTGCCATCGATTCTTCCGATAAACCGGTAATCGCGGGCTACACTTATTCGTCTGATTATCCTGTTGTAACCGATACGGCGACTGCCTATGACAGCACATATAACAATAACGGCGATATTTTTGTATCAAGACTTGCCAATGATTTGAAGTCTCTTGAAAATTCCACATTCATAGGCGGAAACAACTGGGAAGACTGTTATGCTTTCATTATCGATTCCTCGGGCAATGTCTATCTTACGGGAAGAACATTGTCATCGGATTTTCCCGTAACGAGCGGTGCTTATGATGAGTCGCAAAATGGAGATACGGACGTTTTTGTAACAAAAGTTTCAAGCGATTTTTCTCAGGTTTCCGCATCCACTTTTCTCGGCGGGGGCGGAGCCGAGTTCGGAAACTCAATTGTAATCGACTCGTCGGACAATGTTATTTTGTCAGGCGGCACGTCATCATCGGATTTTCCCGTAACCCTCGGAGCTTATGATACGAAGATTAATGAAGGGAAGGAATACTTTGTCGCAAAGCTCGATTCTGACTTAAGCGAAGACGCAGGCGGCGGAGGCGGCGGTGGAGGAGGAGGCGATACCGGTGCAAAGCCTTCGATTACATCCATTGCAAGTAAAAAGGGGAGTTACGGCGCAGTCGTAACAATCAGCGGAACGGATTTCGGGAATAATGACGGCACGGCAACCTTTATAAGGTCAGGCGTTAAAGTAGATGGCGAAATAAAAAGCTGGGCGGATACTGAGGTAGTTATTACGGTGCCCTGGGGCGCGAAAGCGGGAACAAACAGGGTTAAGGTCACAAACAGCAGTTCCGGCAAAATCAGCAATGCAAAGTTTTTCAAGTATATAAAGCCAGGAGCGGTTATTACGAAGATATCTTCGGCAAAGGGAAAGATAGACGATGTTATAACGGTTTCCGGAAAAAACTTCGGACCTGAGGAAGATAGCAGTCTCATCCTCTTTAAAAAAATGGAAGCCGATGTTACCGCCTGGACCGATACCGTCATAACCACAGTGGTTCCCGAGCTTGAGATTAAAACAGTCAAGAAAAAGAAAAAAGGAAAGATTAAGAAAATAAAGAAGAATAAATTCCCAATTAAGGTTCAGACTCTTTACGGCAAGAGTAAAGGTAAAAAATTCAAACTTGTTAAATAAAAAGGTGTTTAGCTGAAAAGTGACTTTCATGCCGGCACAAATTGTGCCGGCTTTTTTATTGCTTGTCCCGTTGCTAAAAAAAATATAAAAATATAAGTTAAGGAATTATGAAAAAAGAACTTGTTGTCGCGTTTACCGGATTCGCGCTTTTTTTTATAATATCCCTCATTTTCAGCATATTTCTCGGATTCGGGGAAGCTGAAATCGAACACGACCCTTCATCGATATGGATGTATGTTAGAAGACTGATGATGCTTGCCCTTGCGGTTATTTCTCCTATGCTTACCGGTCAGAATCTTTTCCGGCATATTCAGTGGAAGATATCCCTTCGATGGGTATTCATTTCCATACTACTTGGAATTCTCATAGGCCTTAACAACAGGCAAGGTTTTAATCCTTTGAGCGTGACAGCACTCATTCTTGGATTGTTTCACACTATTACAACGGAATTGTATTTCCGGGCATATCTTTACAGGATGCTTTCCTCCGTTTTTAAGTGGGAATATTCTTCGCTTGTGATTTCTTCGCTTTTTTACGGGCTTTCCTATCTTACGGAATATCCGGTAGTTTATTTTGGAACATTGGGTAGAATAGGTTTTGGAGGGCTTTTCCTCACATTGGGATTGATCTTTGCATATGCCTACAGGAGGTCGGGTTCTTTTTCAGTGCCGCTCATACTCCATTTTTTGGGTGTTTTGAGATATAAGGTTTTCCTTTGAGAATATAAGCAATGGACCGGTATTTTTTTTCTACTTTGCATTGACAAGAAACATTAACGGAATGTAAATTAAAAAAATATGAAAAAAGAAATTTCTTTAGCTCTCGTGAGTTTTATTATTATCTGGAGTGTGTCATTCTACTTCAGCGCGCTTCTCGGTTACGGGAAAGCTGAGGGGGAGCACGACCCCACATCTCTATGGATGTATTCAAGAAGGTTGCTTCTCATCATTCTTGCCATAGTTACTCCGCTTCTTTCGGGGAAAAATATTTTTGCCCACGTGGGATGGAAAGTTTCCGCTAAATGGCTTGCAATTTCAGTTGCGGTGGGTTTTGCAATGGGATTCGGAAACAAGGGCGGATTCAATCCCGCAAGCGCCCTGGCGCTCATTCTCGCGCTTTTTCACTGCTTCGCCTACGAACTTTATTTCAGGGGATATCTCTATAAATTACTTGAGAAGGAATTTAAAAGTCCGTGGACATCCCTTCTTCTTTCCTCATTTGCCACGGGTCTTCTTTACCTTACTGAAGGACCGGTTTGGGGTTATCCCGTTGCGGCAAGAATCGGTTTTATATTTATGTTCTCGGCAGTGGGTTTTCTTTTCGGATTTATGTATAAAAAGTCGCAGTCTTTCTGGGTGCCCTGGCTTACGCATTTTTTTGGCGTTCTGAAATACGGAATGCTGTTCTGATTGACTTCGTGAGAATCTTTTTTCTCATTTTTTTTAAACTTATTGAGGGATAATTGTTATGAGCAAAGGTAAAAAAATAATATGGGGGATTGTTATCGCGCTTGCCGTAATCTACATCGGGCTTGTTATATGGGCATATATGCCTATGGAAACGGTTCCCGCAAAGGAACTTGCCGGTCCCAATGACAAATTCGTAAATGTCAGGGGGCTTGAAGTGCGCTATGTAACTGAAGGAGAGGGTGAGCCGATTGTTTTAGTCCACGGAATGGGATGCTCTGTGTATTCCTGGCGATTGCTCATTCCGCTTCTTTCCGACGAATACAAAGTATATGCTTTTGACCTTCCGGGATTCGGACTATCTGACAAACCTTCGGATTATGACTACTCTCTTGAATCACAGGGAGAGTTTGTCATAGATTTTTTAGATGCAGTCGGACTGGACAAGACTATCCTCCTGGGACACTCAATGGGAGGCGTCATTGTCGGTTACGCGGCGGCAAAGCATCCTGAAAGGGTTTCAAAGCTTGTGCTGAATAATCCCGGATATTACAGCGGCGGGGCTCCTGAATTTCTAAAATATCTCTTTTTCCCTCTGGACAGGATTTCATCCAGAATGTTCTTTAACAGGGATTTTGAGAGGGAGATGCTAAAGATTATGTATTACGATGATTCTCTGGCAACAGATGAAACCGTTGACGCGTATCTTGTTGCGGGGAAAACCCCCGGTGCCGTTGATGCCCTCACTTCTATGGGGCGCAGTGAAGGAGTGAAACAATATACGGGCATAACCGATAGAATAACAATGCCTGCTTTCATAGTTTGGGGCAAGAATGACGCCAATATCCATTTTGAAGATTCTGAAAGACTGCACAGCGAGATAAAGGGCTCTGAAATATTTTACATCGATAACTGCGGGCATATGGTGCCTGAAGAAAAACCGGAAATTATGGCGTCTGCTATAAAGCAATTTCTGAAAAGCGGTGAAGAAGTAGCGCCTGAGGTGGAATAATCAGTGCTTTGACACTTTCTTCATTTTCTTTCTGATTTTTCTGCGCTTTTCCGCTTCCCTGAATTTTGTCTTCTGCTCTTCCGTGCAAAGGTCGAGCATAGGGACTTCCACGGGATTTCCTTCTTTGTCAAGGGCTACGAAAGTCAAATATGCCGTACTTGTCCTTTTTCGTTCTCCCCTGGAATGGTCTTCCGAGAAAACTTTGACTTCCACGTCCATGGAGGTTTTTCCCACATAGACGATTATCGCTTCGAGCACCGCGATTGCTCCGCGTTTTACGGGATGCTCGAATGTGAGTATGTCCATAGAAGCGGTAACGACATCGTATCCGCTATGGCGCCGCGCGGTAATGGAACCCGCAATGTCTATCCAGTGCATCACTCTTCCGCCTAACACGTTGCCGAGATTGTTGGTGTCGTTCGGAAGGACTGCCTCGACCATTTGAGTGTATGAGTCTTCGGCGCATTTTATTTTTCGCTTTGCCATTGCTTGACTCCTTTCCTGATTTGTCCGCGAGAAGGATATATGCAAAAAGTGATAAGAACTTCAATTTTCTTAAATATTATAGAATAAAGCGAATAAAATATCTTCAAAGTTTTTTGTAACGCTTTTTGCTCTTTTGTATAAATTAAAAACAAATATAGAATGGATTTAAAGTTTATTGGATAATGACAAGCTGAAAGGGGAAATGAAATGTATGCAGACAGAATATCAATGAAGAATTTCAGGGAGCAAATCGATAAGGGAAAGATTCTTCTTCTCCCATTCGGAGCGACGGAAGAGCACGGCGCGCATCTTCCTTTGGGCACCGATACTATTCAGATTATGAGAATAATCGAAAGGGCTATGGCAAAGAAGGATTTTATAACGGCGCCCGCGGTAAGTTACGGTCTTTGCTCATCGACGAGAAATTTTCCCGGAACCATTACAATATCTTTTGGCCTGCTCGAAAAACTTGCATATGAGCTTCTAAGCGAATTGGACAGAAACGGCGTCCCGAAGGTTATTGTCATATCGGGACATGCCGGTTCAGACCATATGACGGCGCTTAGGGTTGCCGCAAAAAAAATAGTGAGGGAAAAACCAATAAAGGTAGTTGTCGCTTCCATTGCGGATCTCGTGCTTTCGGGCCAAAGTGCTGATTTTCTGAAAAGCTTTCCTCCCGGCGACAAGCACGCGGGTTTTGTGGAAACTTCGCTTATGAAGCATCTCGAGCCCGAACTTGTCAGTGACGATAAAATTCCGCCACCCTCAAATCCTCAATTTCCGGACCCTCTCATTATTCCCGACGCGCAGGACTATTTCCCCTCGGGGGTGATGGGAGACGCGACAGGGGCAAATTCCGAAAAAGGGAAGGAGATTTTTGATATTGCCGTTGAATCCCTCGTAAAGCTGATTAAGTGGTTTGAGGATGAAATCAATTATTGAACTTAGATTAAGATTCTGCTGTTTTAAATATCGGACAGAATCCTTATGATGAACTGAAGAAGAATGAATGCGGCAAAGGGGGAAAAATCTATGTTTGCAATAGGAGGAATGAGCTTTCTCAGCGGTTGAAGAACCGGTTCTGTCGCCGCGCTGATAAAATCGGTGACGGGATTGGAACTTCTTGGACCAAGCCAGGACAGAATCACCGATGCTATGAGAAGATATCCGTAGAGGTCAAGAAGCGTAATGATAAATTTAATCATTTATTAATTATTTAAAGGGGTTATAAAATACAGATTATATTCTACATCGAAACGATTTTCTTTTCAACTTCCTCAACAATCCATCTTGGTGTGGACGCGCCTGCCGTAATGCCTACCAATTTTTTCCCCTTTAAAATTTCCGGGGTTATTTCATCGGCTGTTTCAATATGGATTGTTTCAACGTTTTTTCTGCATATCGTCGCGAGGCGCCTTGTGTTGGCGCTGTGTTTGCCGCCGATAACTGCCATAAGGTCAACACTTTTGCTCAGCTCATTAGCGGCATTCTGCCTCATTATGCTGGCATAGCAGATAGTATTGAAAATCTTGAGCTCATAGGCGTTTTCAAGAAGTTCTCCCAGCACCGATGTGAAGTTTTCAACACTTTGCGTAGTTTGGGCAATGACGCCGATTCTTCTCTTGAAATTATGTTTTTCGCATTCCCCGGGAGACGAAATGACGATTATATCGCCCTTTACGCTTTCAACTATCGTTTCAACCTCTGCGTGGTTATGGTCTCCGATTAGAATTACCTGATATCCTTCCTCGATCATTTTTTCCGCGAGGTTGTGCAGGTTCTTTACCTTTTCGCAGGTGGCGTCTATAATATCGATTCCCTTTTCCTGCGTATCTTCTATTTCTCCGCGCGGAAGCCCGTGAGACCTTACTATAAGCGTCGAACCTTTTTGGATATCATTGACGGATTCAACGGTATTCACGCCTCTTTCACGAAGTTGTGCTATAACTTGTGTATTGTGTATCAGGTCGCCTACGACTATGATATTTTTTCTCTTTTCCCGTATCGCTTTCTCGGTTAATTCAATGGCGCGATTTACACCCTCACAAAATCCGAGAAACTTAGCTTTTTTTATTTCTATTTTTCCCACTTTCTCCTTTGCTCCGGACAATCCAAAGATATCACAAACTGAAATTCCGTCAAAACTTCTATTAATAAAGTATTTGCAAAATAGTCAAGATATTTTGCTTTAAATAACATTAATGGAAAAAAATTGCGCGGTAGCATTTTTTTCGAAAAATCAGAAATCAATTTTTTACGCGAATTCTTTAAAATTAAAGCATTTTTACTGTTGACAAAAAACTTCTTTACATATTAGGAAAACTTCAAGGAAAAATCTTTGAAAAAAAGCAGTTGAAAGGGGAGGTTTGATATGTCTGAGAATAAGTACGATATAGCCGTAATCGGTGGAGGGCCCGGCGGTTATGTCTCTGCCATAAGAGGAGCGCAGCTTGGTAAAAAGATTGCACTTGTTGAAGGCGATGAAGTAGGAGGCACTTGTCTTCTAAGAGGGTGCATTCCGACCAAAACCCTGATTAAGGCAGGAGAAATAGCTAACATCGTTAAAAAAGCCGCTTCTTATGGAATAGAATTTTCCGAACCGAAGATTGATTTGGATAAGCTTCGGGCAAGAAAAAATACCGTTATAAAAACTTTGACAGGGGGAGTCAGGGCGCTTCTCAAGGCAAATGGCGTCGATGTAATCAAGGGAGTGGCGACCTTTAAAGACACCGGCGCGCTCGAGGTTGTTACACCCGAAGGGCGTGAGGAAGTGAATGCCGGGAAGATAATAATCGCGTCGGGTTCAAAACCAATGGTTTTGAACATTCCCGGCGCGGACCTTGAACGTGTTATTGACAGCGATGTTGCCCTTGATCTCGAAGAAATACCGGAAAAAATCCTCATTGTTGGCGGAGGTGTCATCGGCGTCGAAATGGCTTACATATTTAAGAGCCTCGGAAGCGAAGTGGAAATTGTAGAACTTCTTTCGCGCATCATAGCGCACGAGGATACCGATGTTTCGCAGGCGCTTGCAGCATCTATGAAAAGGTCCGGCATAAAAATCAATACGGGCGTGGAGGTGAAATCAATTGAAGAGTCCGACGGCAAATGTATAACAACCTTTGCAGGAGGTGACGGCGCCGAAAACAAATCGGAATCTTCCGTTGTTTTGATGGGGGTTGGCAGAGTGCCTAATATTACCGAGTTGAAACTCGATAATGCCGGAGTGAAAACCTCAGGCAACGCGATAGAGGTAAACGAAAAGATGGAAACATCCGTTCCGGGAATATACGCAATCGGCGATGCCGTGGGCGGTATAATGCTTGCCCACGTTGCGATGGAAGAAGGAATCGCCGCAGTGGAAAATGCCTGCGGAAACGATTGTGAGATGAGCTACGGGCATATTCCCCGCTGTATCTATACGATACCCGAAGTTGCCTGCGCGGGAATTACGGAAGACGAGGCGCAGAAAGACGGAAGAGGCATCAAAGTCGGGAAATTCTCCTTAACTGCATCAGGTAAAGCCGCGACAATGGGAGAAAGGGAAGGATTCGTAAAAATTGTGGCAGATTCCTCTGATGACAGAATTATCGGAATGTCCATAGTCGGGCCTGAGGCGACGGAACTCATTTCGGAAGGGGTTATCGCAATACGCGCAGGACTTAAAGCCGCGGATATCGGTTCGGCAATACACGCGCATCCTACGCTTTCGGAGGCAATAAAGGAAGCGGCGCTTTCCGTCGCGGGAAATGCCGTTCATATGCCTCCAAAAAGGTAAGTTCAAAATAATATTGACAAATCTTAAATCTGATTATGATATTTGGGGTAAAGAAAATAAAATTTATAATCAATAAAAGGTTTTAAAAATACATTCAGGAGGAGATGGGAGTATGAATTTTTATTGTACAGATTGTCAGAAAGAGTTTTATCTTGAAGATGAAGAAGAAGCTCTGGCTTGTCCCTTCTGCAACAGCGAGGATATCGAAGAAGTGGATTTGGAAGAAGAGGACATCGATGAAGACGACTACGATGATGACTTTGAGGAAGATGAAGATGAAGACGACTACGATGATGACTT
>CAZJVM010000084.1:0-9963 GCA_964549305.1 uncultured bacterium | reverse complement strand
GCAAGAGGGCGTTTCCAGTAATCCTTTAATAAAACTTCTCCCCCGCCTGATACTGCAAGCAGGGGAGAAGATGAGAGGAGAAATATCAATGTTGCTGTGGTTAACTTATTCACTTTCCGCACGGATTCTTCATCGCGCAAGGATTTACTCCGCAAGGATTTTTACCGCACGGATTCTTCATCGTGCAGGGGTTCTTGTCACAGGGGTTTTTCGCGCAGGGATTCTTCATCGAGCAAGGGTTCATACCGCATGGATTGTAACTGCAAGGATTTTCGCCACATGGATTCTTTGCCGTGCAGGGGTTTTTCATACAAGGATTCTTTCCGCAGGGATTCTTCATCGCACAGGGATTTTTCATACAAGGATTCTTTCCGCAGGGATTCTTCATCGAGCAGGGGTTCATCCCGCATGGTTGTGCCGCGGCAGACCTTGTCGCCTTTGAGTTTGCAAGTACATATGCTTTCAGTCCCCGCATCTGCTTTGAATCCGATGAAAGCGCTTTACTCTTCATAGGTTTTTCCATACAGAAGTTGATTATGCCTTCAAGGGTGAGATCCTTTTTAGCCATATCTATGTATTTCGGATAGGCCTCGGAATAGAGTCCGCTTCCGTCAGGATGACAGGTCGCGCAGGATACGTCTATAGTGCTCAAACTTGTATCTTTCCAGAGTTTTTCGCCGTATTTGAGCATATCGCTCTTTTCAGTAGATAGCGCAGGATTGATTGCGGCGCTGAAAACAATAAACATCAGAAAAAAAGATGCAATCACTGCCGACAAAACTTTTGATTCTTTTCTCATAATTTTTCTCCTTTAGAAATATTTACCTTCTGTTAAAAAACTAATCTTTTTTTTGTGCAACTTAAAGATTTTATTTTCTCTGACATATGATTCTTTTTGTTTTATTTGTCCCATAAAAGCGGAAAACCTTACAAAATATTTTAACATTCTCCGCGCGTATGCTTTTTGATGATTTCTTTGATTGAATTTATGTTGAATTTCAGAATGTTGAGTTCTCTGTCTATGTCGTTTCCGGAAAGTCGGGGATTAATTCTGATAAGTTCTATTATCTTTTCAAGCTCTATGAAACTGCTTTCAAGCTCAATCATTTTTTCCTCTTTTCCCCGCCTCTTTTTTGTCAGATTATTCCATAGTTTAGCCATTTATTAATCTCCTCATATTTTTCATCGCTTTCATATGATTTTTCAGTTTCTTTTAAAAAAGTAGTTTTATCAATTATGTCGTTTTCCCTTTGAATTCCTTACAGCGCTTAAAGGCACTGAATTTCTATTTTTGATAATTCCTTGACTGAAAAGCTTCTTTCCCTGTAACTTTTCAGAAAATACAAAAGAAATGGAATCGCTATGGAAATTAACAATCCCCTGATATTCGCTGTCATCGTTTCCTATCTGTTTTTGATTACCTGCGTAGGGATGTTTTTTTACGGGAAAAGCCGCACATCCGACGGATGGGCAATCGGAAACAGCAGTCTCGGGTTAATGTTTGCTGTGGCGGGTGTTGCCGGAATAAGAATCGGAGGAGTTGCCACATACGGAGTAGCGGGAGATGTTATTACCGGCGGTGTGTGGAATATCTGGTATGGCTTTTCACACATCCTCGCAATGCTTTTTTTCGCGCTTTTCTTTGCAAGAGTTTACAGAAAGCTTCGCCTCTTCTCCGCGCCTCAGATATTCAGGATTCGCTTCGCTGAAGAAAAGTGTCAGATGCTTGCAAGTCTCTGCGTGCAGACAGAGCTTTTCATCGTAATGGTTATCGAAATTTATCTCACGGGAAAGATACTGAACGCAGTGACGGGAATGCCCCTTAATTTGTGTATCCTAATTGCCGCCACGGTTTTCGTACTTTATGTATCCATAGGAGGAATATGGGGCTCTGCTGTGACAAATCTCATACATATGGCGGTAATTTACGCCGGGCTTACGGCGGTGGCAGTTGCCGGCTTTAAATACGCGGGCGGATGGCAGAGCATTACGGAAAAAATCAATGCGGCAATTCCGCTCATTTCATCGGGCGAAGTTACTGCTGAAAAATGGTGGAGTCCCGTGGGAGGAGGCATCATCGCCCTTGTGGCAATGCAGTTGTCCGCCGTGATTCATACCCCCGCGGTTTCCGCCTATGTTAATTTTGCCTCTGCGGGAAAGGATGAGAAGACGGCGGTAAGGACATTTCTCATAGCAGGCATCGTGAGCGCGTTTGTTCCTGTACTGGCAGGAATTATAGGAATGGAAACCCTTGCGGTTTTCGGCGCGGGCGCGGTGAGTAAAAGCTACTATTCCATTACGAAGCTCGCGGTGACTTTAAACCCTCTTATAGGAGGAGTCGCGCTTGCCGCCGTGCTTGCCGCCATAATTTCATCTGCCGCGCCGATTCTCTTAAGCTGTGCCACGATGATTATCGAAGATTGGGCAGGAGTGTTCGTGAAATTTTCTTCATCAGGGAAAATCAGGGCGCTTAGGGTAACTACGGTAATTTACGGCTATGTCGCCGCGCTTGCGGCAAGCGTCATTCCCGTGGTGTCGGTACTTAAAATGCTCCTCTTCGGGTTTGCTGTCGTTGTGCCTCCTGCGGTGAGTATAGCCTATGTCATTTACTGGAAAAGGACGACGAGAGATGCCGTTTTATGGGGGACTGCAGTTGGATATTTCGGGGGTCTTTTCTGGTATATCTTCGGCGCTCCCGATAAACTTGACCCTGTTTATATATGCCTTTTTTTCCCGCTTCTGCTCATTCCCTTAATTTCGAATTTCACCCATAGCGACATAGAGCAGTCAGAAAAATTCAGGAAAATGATATAACTTTTCTTGCCTTAAAAGGGCAAATTGCATAAAATGGAGTTATTTGAGGAGACTGATGTATGGCTGAAAATAATATTAAAAATGGCAGTGATAATTTCTTTTCAAAATACAAGGGCGAAATACTCCTTACCGTTCTGATTATCTATGTGGCGCTCCTTGCCCTTGGCACAATAGGCGAGCTTTTCGATGTGGAGTGGATTCTGAATCTTCCCATATTCAAGTAATCATCGATTTTTCTTTATGGCAATTGTAAAACTATTTCCAGTCCTTGCCGGAATGCTTTCACTTGTATGCGGACTTTACTGCTTCTTTTGGTGGGATGCGCCTGATACGCTTACGTTCTTTCAGCTTGATATCAGTATTCCCTGCTGGCTTTTCTGCTCCACACTCAATCCTCTTTTTGCCCTCATAAACCTTGCCGTATCCCTGCTGTCGGTCTACGGGGGAATCTGCCTTTTTTTCGGGAGAAGTTCAAAAGCATCCGCTTCTCTCATCAGGGCGACGGGCATCATATTGCTTCCCGTGGGAGTTTTGAATTTTTTCGCTTTGAAGAAGAGAGATGTAAACGCGCGGTAAAAATCATCTTGAATTACTTGCAAAACTTAACTAAATTCTGAAATAATCTTGTTCTTTTAACAGGTGATACATTTTATGGATTTTTTTAAAGGAGGTTGATATGGCAGACAGAATGGAAGTGAGAAGGTGCAATCATTGCGGAATTATTATCGAAGTTATGCATTCGGGAGGCGGACAAGTTATGTGCTGTGGCGAGGAGATGGAACTTCTTTCAGAAAACACAGTTGATGCCGCAAAAGAAAAACACGTTCCCGTAAAAAGCAGTGAAGGCAGTGGCGTAAAGGTTGCAGTAGGGGAAGTTGCCCATCCTATGGCAGAGGACCATTATATCGAGTGGATTGAAGTCGTTGACGGAGACAACATTTGCCGCAAATACCTGAATCCCGGAGAGGCGCCTGAAGCAGTCTTCGCGTCCGCGTCATCATCTGCAACTGCAAGGGCATACTGTAATCTTCACGGGCACTGGAAAAGCTGAAAAGTTTTGTAGAATATATGAGATTTATTTCGGGGCGGATTATTTAGTCCGCCCTTTCTTTTTTTCAGGCGGGAAAACTCCGTGCTTTGTCACGCAGACGAGCACCGGTTTTTTTGCGCTTTCCGCGGACTCCGGAGAGATGCCTGCTGTTTTGAGAGTGAGCGCCACCTTCTCTGCGATTTTTCTCGGTGACCAGGTGGTATTGAAAAGACGGTCGTATATGAGGAATTCCGCGATGTTCGTGTACCAGTCCTCCACTTCCACATTGTAGGCGAAGACTGCGCGCGCTTTGCTCTCCTTTACGAGTTTTTTCAAAAGCTCGATGTCGCGTCCCACTTCGCACGATGAAAATATTATGATTTTTCCCTCGAGTCCTTCAAAGATGTCGGAATCCCCGGCAAGATCGATGTTTTCGAATGTCAACTCGAGCTTGGTGTTGTTTTCTCCCGGAGAACTTAGTCCGTGGGAGATGATATGTATAATTCTAAGCGTTACTCTTCTTCTGCACTCTTCCTGTATGAAACGCTTGAGTCCCTGTTTTGTGTGAATCTTCTCATATACCGCTTCGATGTTATATGCCTGAAGCGCCTGAACCATCATTTCTCCGTATGTCCTCGTGGATTTCAGACTTCTGTCAAGGCGTGATTCGAGAATGAGCACAGAGTCCCGCGCGCGTTTTAGGAGGTTGACTACTATTTCAAGTTTTTCCCCTGTGTCGGTTTCTATGTATCTTTTTTTCCCTCTCGCGCAGGTGACGACACCGCGATATATTTTTCCCTTGTATGAGAAGCTTACCTTTTCGCCTTTTTTAAATTTATTTTTCATATGTTCCCATTATTATAAAAAATCCAATCTGTCTATCGATGAATGGATTTTTCAGAAAATCACGCCTGCCGTAGGGCGGAATTTAAAAATCAAAAAAAATAAAAATCGTCTTTTCAAAGGGTTATAAAATTCTGCTGGAAAAGGCGGAGGTAACTTAGTATTCTAAAAGAGTTTTCCGCCTTGGAAAATCTGCAGTAAAGGAAAAATCCTTTAAAAGGCCTGTTTTAAAGATGAAGAAAATTAACGGCGAATTTTCCAGAACGATTGAAATAATGAAGCGTTTGCGCGAACCCGGAGGATGCCCCTGGGACAGAGAGCAGACTCCGGAATCGCTTAAGCCCTATCTTATCGAAGAGGCATATGAAGTGCTCGAGGCGATAGACAACGGCGAACCTAACAAGCTAAAGGAGGAACTCGGAGACCTTCTGCTTCAGGCGGTTTTTCATTCGCAGATTGCTTCTGAGAAAAATGATTTTACAATCGAAGATGTGCTGAAATATCTCAACGAGAAGCTTGTGAGGAGGCATCCCCACGTCTTTGATGATTTAAAAGTGAATTCGTCAAAGGAGGTTCTCTCAAACTGGGAAGACATCAAGAAGCAGGAAGACAACAACAGGGGAAACGAATCGGTGCTCTCGAGCATACCGAAATCCCTGCCCGCGCTTCTCTATGCCTACACTCTTCAGAAAAGAGCGGCACGCGTGGGATTTGACTGGGAGAACGCGGACGGCGCGCTGGATAAACTCGGCGAAGAAGTGAAGGAGTTTAACGAAGCGCTAACATCGGGCGGGAAAGACGCAGTGGAAGATGAGATGGGAGATATACTGTTCAGCATAGTGAATGTTGCGCGCTTTTATAAACTTCATCCCGAAGAAGCGCTGAAAAAGACCTGTGCAAAGTTTATCAACCGTTTCAGATATATTGAAGAAAAGGCAAAGGAAACGGACAAAAAGATTGAAGATATGAGTCTCGGAGAAATGGACGAACTTTGGGACGAATCAAAAAAGAAATTTTCCTGAAAGAATACAGCGATTACGCCTGCAACTGTGTAAGTCCAATGAAGTTAAAGATGTTTTCTCCTGAACTTTTAATGGAGTGATTCTTTTATGGCTAAATCTAACTTTATTCATCTTCACAATCACACTCAATTCAGCCTTCTTGACGGCGCGATAAAACCTCCCGACCTTGTCGATTATGCTCTCTCTATGAATATGCCTGCCGTGGCGATTACCGACCACGGGAATATGTACGGTGCCGTTAATTTTTACAGGTCCTGCAAAGATAAGGGAATCAAGCCGATAATCGGATGCGAAGTGTATGTGGCGCCCGAAAGCAGGTTTAATAAAAATCCCGTAAAAAAGGGAGATGTCAAGTATTACCACCTTATCCTTCTTGCCAGAAACCTCGAGGGATATCAGAATCTCATAAAGCTGGTTTCGGCGGGATTTACGGAAGGTTATTACTACAAACCGCGTATAGACAACGAATTGCTGAAGCAGTACAGCGAGGGTCTTCTGGGGATGTCCGCCTGCATTCAGGGTGAAATTCCCTATTATCTTCTTCGCGGGAAGACGGACGAGGCGGAAGAAAAGGCGCGCTTTTTCAGCGGGCTTTTCGGTGAGGGGAACTTCTACATCGAACTTCAGGATAACGGGATTGAAAGTCAGGCGAGGGCAAACGAACTTCTCGTAGATTTGGCAAAGAAACTTTCACTTCCCGTCGTGGCAACAAATGACTGTCATTATTTGAAGAAAGAACACGAAAAGGCGCATGAAGTGCTTCTTTGCATAGGCACGAAGTCCACCCTTAACGACGAAAAGAGATTCAGGTTTCAGACCGGTGAGTTTTATTTTAAATCTCCGGAGGAAATGTCGCAGGCATTCGGGTTTTGTCCTGAGGCGATAACAAACACCCTCGAGGTCGCCGGGAAATGCAATGTGGAGTTCGATTATTCCAAGACACTTCTTCCCACCTATTCCACGCCTAAAGGAATGTCCCTTAAAGAGTATCTCGAAAATCTTGCGCAGGAGGGACTTAAGAAGAGGTTAAAAAAAGTTCTCGCAGAGATAAAGAGCGATAAAGAGAAAAAAGAAATCGAAGAGAAGTATCAGGAGCGCCTTAAAATGGAGCTTGGAGTAATCGAACAGCAGGGATTTGAAGGATATTTTCTGATTGTCTGGGATTTTATAAATTATTCAAAGGAAAACAATATTCCCGTAGGTCCCGGAAGGGGTTCCGCGGCAGGAAGTCTTGTCGCATACACGCTGGGAATAACGGATATAGATCCGCTTAAATACAAACTCTTTTTCGAGCGCTTTCTCAATCCCGAACGAAAGAGCATGCCCGATATCGATGTTGATTTTTGTCAGGAGAAACGCGAGCGCGTCATCGCCTATGTGCGGGAAAAATACGGCGCGGAAAATGTGGGACAGATAATAACTTTCGGTTCGATGAAGGCGCGCGCTGTTGTCCGTGATGTAGCAAGAGTGATGGAGATACCCTACGCGGAATCCGATATGATTGCAAAACTGATTCCGCAAGCCGTTGGTATGACGCTTGAAAAGGCGCGCGAAGTAGAACCGAGGCTTAATGTGCTTATCGATGAGAAGAAGGAAGTTAAGGAGATTTTCGATACTGCTTCCATTCTTGAAGGATTGAGCAGGCAGGAGGGGATACATGCCGCGGGAGTTGTCATTTCGCCCGAACCGCTGACGAATTTCGTTCCCGTTGCCATAAGCAAGGATAAAAACGATAAAAACGCCAAGAACAACGGCAAAGGAGATATTGTAACGCAGTATCCTATGGATGATATTCCATATACAGGCCTTCTGAAGATGGATTTTCTCGGCCTTAAAACCCTCACTCTTATTGACAAAGCGTTAAAGCTCATAAAAGAGAACAGGGGAATAGATATTGATTTGGAGAACATCCCCCTTGATGAGAGCAGTGTCTACCGGTTTTTGTGGAAGGGGCATACCGTAGGAGTCTTCCAGCTTGAAAGTTCCGGGATTACGGAACTTGTGAGAAAAATGAGACCCACCGCTTTTGAAGACATCATAGCGCTCATTGCTCTTTATCGTCCCGGTCCCCTCGATAACAGTATGGATTCCGAATATGTGGCAGTAAAACACGGGCGTAAAAAAGCATCCTACGAGCATCCCTTGCTTGAGAGCATCCTGAGCGAGACGAAGGGGGTTATTCTCTATCAGGAACAGGTTATGCAGATATCCAATGTTCTCAGCGGTTACTCCCTTGCTGAAGCGGACATTCTCAGGAAAGCGATGGGAAAGAAAAAGCCGGAGATAATGGCGCAACAGAAGAAGAAGTTTGTTGATGGCGCAATTAATAACAAAATAGATGAAAAAGTCGCGGGAAGAATATTCGACCTTATAGAAAAATTTGCCGGATACGGGTTCAATAAATCTCACAGCACCGCCTATGCCCTCATAACTTATCAGACTGCCTATCTTAAAAGCTTATATCCCGAGGAATTTATGGCGGCTTTGATGACCTGCGATATCGATGACAATGACAAGCTTGTAAAGCATATCAAAGAGTGCAGGAATATGGGGATAAAGCTTATGCCTCCTAATATTAATTTCAGCGGAGAAAACTTTACGATTGAGAATGGAGCTATACGTTACGGGCTTGCGGGAATAAAGAATGTGGGACACCAGGCGATAAAATCGATTCTTGAAAGCAGAGAGAATGACGGGGCTTTTAAACATATTTTTGACCTGTGCGAAAGGGCTGACCTGCGCACGATGAATAAAAGAGTCCTTGAAAGTCTCATTCAGTGCGGTGCTTTGGACTGTTTTAATACATCGCGCAGAAGTATGTTTGAGGGAATTGACCGCGTTATTTCCGAATCTCAAAAGAGAAAAGATGAGATTGCCGTGGGGCAGACAAATCTTTTCGGAATACAGGATGGTTCGAAAGAGCAGGATATTTTTCAAAAGATACCCGAGGTTGGGGAATGGAACGAAAGCGAGTTATTGACCCGTGAAAAGGAAGCTCTCGGTTTCTATTACACGGGACATCCTCTTGATAAATATGAATCTGTCCTCGGGCAGTACAGCGATTGTGACCTTTCGGTATTTTCCAAAGGGAGCGAAGAGGAGGGAGAGGATTTACAAATCGATGAGGAAACCGAAGAAGTTAAAAACGGAAAGCGTGAACTCAAGGACGGAGATGTCATTCACTTTGGCGGCGCCATTCGTTTGGCAAAGACCATAAATACGAAAAAAGGCGATATGATGGCTTTCATCTCTGTGGAAAATATGAGCGGGGTGGCAGAAGTCACGGTCTTTTCCGATCTCTATCAGGCGACCAGGGAAATATTGAATCAGGATAGTCTTGTCTTCGTTAAAGCGAAAGCTCAGGAGAGAAACGGAGGTATAAGTCTGCTTGCCGAAAAAATAGTCCCTCTTGACAGAGTTCGCGAAGAGTTTTCAGGGAAACTCTTTATCGATATCGATTCCTCTGATTTTACTCAGGAAGCGGTGTCAAATTTCAGGGAAACGCTCGAAGGGGAAGAGAAGGGCGCTTGTGAGATTTTTTTCAGAGTGAAAACGAAGGACAAACTCAGGGTCGTCATCAAGGTACACGACAAGCTTAAAGTGAAGGCATCGGATATTCTGCTTGATAAAGCGGAGAATCTTTTCGGGAACAAATCAGTTTCAACGGTCCTTTAACAATCTTCTTGCCCCGAGAAATCTTTTTTTCCAGTAGGCACTGCCGATGCTGTCGGTTGTCACTCCTCTGCTTGTAGATGCGTGGATGAATCTGCCACCTGATGTGTAAATTCCCACGTGTGTCACTTTTGAAGGTTTTGTGTGCCCGAAAAAAAGACTGAATGGGAAAAAGAAACAACAGCAATTGCTCTCCTTTATGGATGTGTCGAAAAAAATAAGGTCTCCGAAGACATAATCATCGTCTTCCACTTCCCTGCCTGCCGAAAACTGCTTCGCAGCAGTCCTTGGTAAACTTATTCCCGCGCTTGAATAAACCTTTTGAGTGAATGCCGAACAGTCAATGCCCGACCGGGTTGAACCGCCGTATCTGTAAGGAGTGTGCATATAGGCGGACATCGTGTTTTTCATTGCCATTCTCTGTTTGTCAAGAGAAGGGGCGCAGGCGGAAATGCAGATGATAAGTGTGATGAGGATTAAAGAAGGAATATGACTCCTCACATTACCACGTATTGCTTTTTTCTTTTTTGAGAGTTGTTCCATTTATCCCCAAAAATTAGTTTAAAATATTTTATCATAAAG
>CAZJVM010000083.1:0-10033 GCA_964549305.1 uncultured bacterium | reverse complement strand
TAAAACACAACACACCACTCTTATCTATCCCTAATATTATTCTTTATGAAGGTCTCCACTGTCAAGAAATGGCGAATGAAAAATGCGTCACTATGGACATAAAAAAATCCCCGCATCAATCAATGATGCAGGGATTTGAGGATAATAGAACCTGAAGTCTATTTTATTTTTTTCTTCTCACAAAAAAGAATCCCGCTAATCCACCGCCTAAAAGCAGGAGAGTCGATGGTTCCGGAACGGGATTTGCCGATATTCCCCATAGCGCTTCACCGGTGATTTCGTTGTTTTCACCTGAACCGGAGTATTGTTCCCATCCGCCTGTTCCAAGCTGTACAGACTGTAAATACTGGGATGCCCTGTCTATTTCACCGGAATATCCGCCAACTCCCTTGAGAGCAAGCATGGCATATGATGTTTCCTGAACAGCTTCATCACTGTCGTTGGGAATGACATAATTAGAATTCCACGTAAAACCGCCTGAATTCCAAATCTGGTATCCCGCAAGAATATCTGCAAGATCGCTAAGACTGCTTGCCGCCGTGTGTTCGCCTGCCGTAGGGTCATAGTTTTCGCCAACCGTTGCAAGGCCATAAACAGCGCCTGCCAATCCGAGAACATCATAATATGCATTTCCGTCGAGTTCATCGATTTCCGCTTTTGCCCCCGCAATCCATTCCGATGTGGAAGCGCCCACAGCATTGGCTCCGACTATACCTATTCCGATATCCCAAGCGGCCATATTGCCTATTCCGGCGTTTGCTCTTGCTGTCCTGATAAGACTTACATATCCTGCAGTATCATAGAGAGTCCCGAGACCTTTGCGGTCGTAAGTTCCCGCGGCTAATGGATCATAGAAATTCGCTTTGACATAATCGGTATTTGCAGTCCCGCCGAGAATACTGTCAAGCTCTGCCGCAATATATCCGTCTGAAGGTGAAAAATAACCGGCGGGTTTCGCCTGAAAATAGGTCGCGGCATCCTGAAGAGCGGAAAGCATTCCCGCATCTCCCGTTGCCTCGTATGCCTGCGCAAGCCCCATAGCAATAGGCCCCTGAATATTTGCGTAAGTAGGCGGCGCCGTCAGGGGCCATCCCCATCCGCCGTCAGTGTATTGTGTTGCCGCAAGGCGTGTGCCTCCGTCCTGCATTACGGTCAGGACATCTGCCTGCGCGGAAAACGATGAAACAAACAATACTATGAGTACAAATAAAAACACCTTCTTCATGCTCCCCCTCCCATTTTATTGATGACCTATTAATGCGACTTGTAAATTAATTTTTTCTTTTCATAAAATAAATACCGACTAACCCTCCGCCTAAAAGCAGAAGCGTGGAAGGTTCAGGCACCGGCGCACCGCCTCCGTCAACAACTACTGTCATATATGTCTGGGCAAGAGGCGGAACGGAATGAGATACTGACAACTGAAAATCGTATGTTCCGGGTGCCATGTTGTCGAAAGGCAATGTCAGCCAGCCAATATTCATTGAATTCTGACCAACCGAATAATTTCCGTAGTTTGCGTTTGCCGTCGCTGAGTCGTCTCCTCCGCCATTAGGGGTGCTGTTATCTCCGAGGGCATTATCCGTAAATGTGGTAAAGGGATTGAAGCTTATCCACGACTGCCCGAGACCCGGATCCATATCGATGCTCAAAGTAATATCAAAATCGGCAAGTCCGGAATTTCCCGTGCCGTCCTGATTGACATTTACCGAAAATTCAAAATTCCAGGCAGCACCGGGATCCCCCCATTTCGGATGCGGACCGGAGGACATATTATATGTTCCCGCGCCATCACTGTTGTAAACTCCCGCATAGGGAACTTTTGCCCGAAGTCCGACCTCAATATTGTTGGCAGTATCGGTTACAAAATATCCGTTCCCGTTACCGGAACCGAAGATAACATCAGGAGTTACATTCTGGTCATAAAGGACTGCCTCTGAAATGCCTGATAGTCCTAAGATAATTAATGCTGAAAGTAATACGAAAACACATTTGCTTTGATACTTCATAATAATCCTCCCCCAGGTTATATATGAAAAAAGTTTGTTTCTGCCCAAAAATATGCAATTTTTATGCCAATAATTAATTTTTTTTATAACCTGCTGATTGTTAATTGATTTTAAATAAAACTAATTGTCATTATTATGTATTTATTTTTCACAAGTGTTCATTTTTCCGACAGTATAATATAGGAAAAAAGCCGTATTTGAGCTTATTAGTCGATATTTCAATGAGTTAATCGTAATTCAGGTCTTTAAAAAGTGTTCAGTTTCCCGACACTTAAGGATATTATTGACTAAGTCATTGAATAATAGATTTTTATAGACGGGCACGGGGGTCCGCATTGAGGGATAAAGGCGCATTGACCGGATTATTTCTGTATCTGTAATATCCGGCAATTCCAATCATTGCCGCATTGTCCATACAGTAGGAGATATCCGGGATAGAAGTTTCCATTCCTTCCTTCTCCCCTGCCTGAATAAAAGCGCTTCTCAGCGCGCTGTTGCAGGCGACACCTCCGGCTATGGAAATCATTTTACAGCTATATTTTTTTGCCGCGGAAAGGGTTTTCTTCACAAGAACATCCACTGCCGCTTCCTGAAAACTCAGGGCTACATCCGCTTTGAATTGCCTTTTCATTTTTTCGCACAGAGGAAACTGTTTCTCATTGTCATAATAACCTTCATTTTTAATATGGGTCAAAACCGCTGTTTTAAGACCGCTGAAACTGAAACAATATTTTTTACCGCGCACTGAAGGCCTGGGAAATTTTATGACACCTTTTTCCCCTTCACGGGCAATTTCGTCGATAACAGGACCTCCGGGATAGCCGAGTCCGAGCATCTTTGCAACCTTGTCAAATGCCTCTCCCGCCGCATCGTCAACGGTGTATCCCAAAAGCTTGTAATCTCCTATTGCCCTGACAAGATAAATATTCGTATGTCCACCGGAGACAACCAATGTTATATAGGGAAAATCCGTACTGCCGTACCCGTGCCCGATGATACCTGAAAGAAGATGACCTTCAAGATGATTTACGGGAATGAGAGGAATTCCTCTTGAATATGCAAGCGCTTTCGCGAAGGAAAGACCCACGAGAAGCGAGCCCACAAGACCCGGCCCGTAAGTAACAGCAACGGCATCTATATCGTCAATGGTCTTACCGGCGTCACGGAGCGCTTTTTCCGTCACGGGAAAAACCGATTCAATATGAGCGCGCGATGCAAGCTCCGGAACAACACCTCCGTATCTTGAATGAAGTTCGGTTTGAGATGCGACAACGCTTGAGAGTATCTTTTCCCCGTCTCTTACAACCGCGGAGGCAGTCTCATCACAGGAACTTTCAATTGCCATAATCAGCATATTAATCTTACTCCTTCGTCTATTTTAACCTGTGAAGCGTCTCCGCCGTTTTCTTTTATTGCGCTTATCACCTCTTTTTCTTTTCCCGGGCAATACACTATGAAACAACCTCCTCCTCCCGAGCCGTTGACTTTCCCCCCCCTTGCTCCCGCCTTCATAGACACTTCGATTAAATTGTCTATCGCGGAAGTTGAAACCGAAAGGTTGTCGCGCAGAAGTTCGTGATGCCTGTTGAAAAGCGCGCCTATCTTATCTTCATCCCTTTGAGATTTCTCAATCTCTTCAATCGCCTGAGCAGTCAAATCCCTTATACTCAATGCGCCCTTTGTAATCCTGAAACACTCCTCGCCCATTTCATTTTTAAGCTCATCAAAGGAATCCGCCGGAAAGGAAAGCAGGTCCAATTCGGGAATTTTCTTATTCAGGACTTCAACTCCCCTGAAAAACGCTCCCTTTATTCTTGAAAGCACTCCGATAGTATCCTTTTTAACGAGACTGTCTCCGAGAACAAATCCGGAAAGTTCGTTTTCTATCTTTCTATATTGCACACCATCGGAAAAATCCATAAAGAGCATACCGCCCGCGGAGGCGCACAAATGGTCCTGCATTCCGCCCGGTTCGTTGAATTCCTCCACTTCGGCGCGGAATGCCAACTTTGCAATGTCAAAGGGAGAATAATTTTTTTCATCATCGCAAATCGAGAGAAGAAATCGTATCCACACCACTACAAGCGCCGACGAGCTTGAAACTCCTTTTCTTATGGGTATGGCACTTTTAACCGTACACTTGTAACCGCGGGAAAACCCTATGCCATCTCTTTTCAGAATGTTAAACGAACTTCTCAGGTAATCGCGCCTGCCCCTGAGTTTGTTTTCTCCGCGTAAATCTATCTCCTCATATTTTTTGCCAATATCGGGAAGGTTTATTTCAAGGCGCATATTGTCGCAGGGCGCGCCCGTAACAATAATTCTTCTGTCTATTGCCGCGGAAATAACCCGAAATCCGAGATAATCCTGATGTTCGCCGAAAAGGCATATCCTCCCTGGCGCCGAAACTTGCATATCTGATTTTGAAGAGGTCATAAATGTTTATTTCCGAAAAAAGATATTTTTCAAGACTTAGATTTTAATCCTTTTCAAAAACAACCTGCGCAAACGCGACAGAATCGGTATGGGAAATCGAGATAAAGATTCTGTCTATTTTTTTTTCATTGAAAATTTCGTTCGCCCTGCCGTGAAGCACCACATAAGGTTGTCCTGAATCCTCATTGAGTATTTCGATATCCTGCCACGAGATGCCGGAATCCTTACCGGGTGACAGGGCTTTGAAAACCGCTTCCTTAGACACATATCTTCCCGCAAGGGTGATAAGGAAATTTTTCTTTTTGGCAAGTTCGATTTCTCTGGAGGTAAAAACCTTCGCGGTAAATCTTTCTTTCCTCTTCTCCAAAACACGGCTGAATTTATCGATGTCAACGTGGTCTATCCCGATTCCGCAGACACTCATCTCGTTCTCTTTACCGCCTTTTCAATTGCCTTGGCTCTTCTGATAAGTTTCTTCAACTTCACCAATGAAAGTGTGTTAGGAGCGTCGCAAAGAGCTTTTTCGGGATGGGGATGAACTTCGGCATATATAAAATCAACACCAACTGCAGACGCCGCGCTTACAAGGGGAAGGATGTATTGGCTTTCTCCCCCCGATGATGTGCCCTGTCCGCCGGGAAGCTGAACGCTGTGTGTCGCGTCAAAACCAACGAGAGCAGGCATTTTTTTCATTATCTCGAGTCCGCGAAAATCTACAACGAGATTGTTGTATCCGAATGAAGTGCCTCTTTCTGTAAGAAGAATTTTTTTGTTCCCCGTGCTTTGAATCTTTTCGACGATATTGGAAACATCCGAAGGACCGAGAAACTGTCCCTTCTTCACATTGACCGGTTTGCCGGTTTTCGCCGCCTCGATGAGAAGGTCCGTTTGACGGCATAAAAACGCGGGAAGCTGAATAATATCGAGTACCTTTGCCGCGTCACCTGCCTGAGCGGGCAAGTGGATATCGGAAAGCACCGGAACCTTTGCTTTTTCCTTTACATTGGCAAGGATTTCGATTCCTCTTTCAAAACCGGGTCCCCTGTATGAACTAATGGAGGAGCGGTTTGCCTTGTCGAAGGAGGATTTAAAGATATAGAAGATTCCTTCCTTTCTGCAGATATCCCTTACTTTTTTTGCAATATCAAGGCAGAGCTTTTCGTTTTCTATGACGCAGGGACCAGCAATAAGAAAAAAATTTCCGTTCTTTTTAAGGGTGTTTCCGGATACGCTGAAAGCCATATAAAAAACCTCCAGAAAGCTCAGGATTTAAGGGGCTTTATTGTCATGCTTATATCTTCCGCCGCGGCAGAGTGAGTTATGGCGCCTATTGAAATCAAATCAACTCCGAGACCGGCTATCTTTTTAACATTGTCCATATTGACTCCGCCTGACACTTCAATTGTCGCTCTTCCGTTGATTAATTTTACCATTTTTTCAAGAAGTTTTTCATCCATATTATCGAGCATTATTATCTCCACGCCCGCGTCAAGGGCTTCATTGACCTCATCGGGAGTGCTTGCCTCGACTTCAAGCTTGAGATAGTGAGGAACGAATTCCCGCATCCTTTTCACTGCCTCCGTAATGCTTCCAACCATTTTGATATGATTATCCTTTATTAGGACCGCGTCGAAAAGCCCGAATCTGTGATTCTTTCCTCCTCCGATTTTTACGGCATATTTTTCGAGCACACGCCATCCGGGCGTGGTTTTTCTCGTGTCCACAATTTTTGCCTTTGTCCCCTCAACCTGCGAAGCGAATTTCGCCGCATAAGTTGCAATACCCGAAAGGCGCTGAAGATAATTGAGAATGACGCGCTCGTGAGAGAGAAGAATATGCGCTTCCGCCTCGATAGTTGCGATTACCGCATTGGTTGGCACTATGTCGCCGTCACTAAAATTCGCTTTGAACTCAAAATCATCTGTGGCTTTTGAAAGAATGTGCGACACTATATCAAGACCTGCAACAACCATATCATCCTTTGCAATCATTTCTCCCACTGATGGCATTTTTTCGTACAACACACCGTTAGTGGTTATGTCGCCGGTGCCAACATCCTCTTCGATTGACCAGTTAATCAGCGGCTCGACTTTTTTCCAGTCTATATTCATCAATCACGCTCCAAACATTTCAAGATGGGTTTCGATGCTTTTTATTTCAGATTCCGCTTTTTCAAGTTTCCCCTTCTCCTTCTCAACTACTTCAGCAGGGGCATTTGCAAGAAATTTCCCGTTTGCAAGTTTTTTTGCCGAAAACTCTCTTTCCTTTTCAACCTTTGTCTTCTGTTTCAGCAGGCGCTTCTTCTCTTCATCTATGTCAATCAGTCCCGCAAGGGGAATATACACTTCAAAAAAATGGCTCACGCCCACTGCCGACTGAGGCGGTTTTTCTATTCCAGTCCCGTATTCTATGCTTTTCGTTCTGCAAAGGGCGCTTAAATATCTTTCATATGATTTTATCCTATCTGCCTGCTTTTCTTCAAAGAAATTAATGAGAAGGTCTATCTTTGCCGCAGGTGAAATATTCATCTCGCCCCTTACATTTCTCACGGAATTTATAAGCATTTTCAGCTCTTCTATTTGCGCTACATTTTCTTCACTGCAGTCTATGTCGCTTTCTTTCGGGAAAGCGGAAACGGTTATACTCTCTCCGGTACCTGGAAGAAACTGCCATATCTCCTCTGTAACGAAAGGCATAAAGGGGTGGAGAAGGCGTAGTGTTTTTTCAAGAATGTCAACGAGGGCAAACTTTATATCATTTTTCCTTTTCTCATCTACGCTCTCATCCATAAGGTCGGTCTTTGCAAGTTCAATATACCAATCGCAGTATTCGTGCCAGAGAAACTGATATACAGCGCCTGCCGCGTCGTTAAACTTATATGTGTCGAGAGCAGTGCGCGCATCGGCAACAAGCTTTTTAAACTCCCCATAAATCCAGTTCTCTATATCCCCGGGAACAAACTCTTTTCCCGCCTTTTCAAAATCGAATTCAACGGCGCCTGAATTTACATTCATCATCACAAACCTTGCCGCATTCCAGAGCTTGTTTACAAAGTGGCGATATCCCTCGATTCTCTCTTCGGAAATTTTCACATCTCTTCCCTGTGCCGCGAGCGCCACAAGAGTGAAGCGGAAAGCGTCGGTGCCGAATTTGTCAATCATCAGGAGAGGGTCGATTACATTGCCCTTTGATTTTGACATCTTCTGCCCCTGGGAATCGCGCACAAGAGCGTGGATGTAAACTTCCCTGAAAGGCACATCTCCCCTGAATTTAAGCCCCATCATAATCATTCGGGCAACCCAGAAAAACAGGATGTCGAATCCTGTGATGAGACAGGAGGTAGGATAAAATGTCTCAAGGGCATCTGTTTTTTCCGGCCATCCCAAAGTTGAAAAGGGCCAGAGAGCAGAGCTGAACCACGTATCGAGGACATCCGTTTCCTGCTCAAGATTTTCCGAGCCGCACTTGGGACATTTTTCAGGATCTTTTGTTGCGGCAATTATTTCATCGCAGTCCCCGCAGTACCAGATTGGAATCCTGTGCCCCCACCATATCTGTCTTGAAATGCACCAGTCGCGTATATTCTCCATCCAGCTGAAATATGAATTTTCCCACATTGAGGGAATAATTCTGATTCGCCCGTCTTTTACTGCTTTCAATGCCTCTTCGGCGAGGGGTTTTGTTTTCACGAACCATTGCCTGGAAAGATAAGGTTCAACAACGGACCTGCATCTGTAGCAGTGCCCCACGGAATGGATATAGTCTTCTATCTTTACAAGGAGTCCCTGCGCTTCGAGGTCTTCGAGAACTTTCTTCCTCGCTTCAAAACGCTCGAGTCCCGCGTATTTTCCCGCCTTTTCATTGAGAGTGCCGTCAACATTCATTATGTTTATCATCTCGAGGTTGAAGCGACGCCCTATTTCAAAGTCGTTGGGATCGTGCGCGGGGGTTATCTTGAGACAACCGGTGCCGAATTCCGTATCTACATAATCGTCCATTATGACGGGTATTTTCCTTTCCATAAGCGGAAGGATAACCGTCTTGTCCTTCAATGCCGCGTATCTTTCGTCATTTGGATTTACGGCAACGGCAGTATCGCCAAGCATAGTCTCGGGACGCGTTGTTGCAACGACTACACCTTGTGAAGGGTCGTCGGCGTAAGGATATTTAATATGATACAGTCCGCCCTTTTTCTCGGAATACTCCACCTCGAGGTCGGAAAGCGCTGTCCTGCATACGGGACACCAGTTGATAATGTAGTTTCCCCTGTAAATAAGCTCATCATCATAAAGGCGGACAAAAACCTCTCTTACCGCCTTTGACAATCCCTCATCCATCGTAAATCGCTCTCTTTCCCAGTCGCAGGAGGAACCGAGACGCTTGAGCTGATTGATTATAAAACCTCCGTATTCCTCCTTCCACTTCCACACGCGTTCGATAAATTTTTCTCTTCCCAAATCGTGCCTGTCAGCGCCCTCGGTTTTGAGATTTTTTTCAACGACGTGCTGTGTGGCGATTCCCGCGTGGTCGGTACCGGGCATCCAAAGCGTGTTGTAACCGTCCATGCGTTTGTAGCGGATAAGCACATCCTGAAGCGTGTTGTTCAGGGCATGTCCCATATGAAGCGAGCCCGTCACATTAGGTGGAGGAATTACAATCGCGTAAGGTTTTTTCTGCGAGGAATCCTCTGCATGGAAATATTTCTTTTCAAGCCAGAAATCATACCATTTCTTTTCGATATTTCCCGGCTCATATCCTTTATCTATCAGTTTTTTCTCTTCCATCGGAGACTTCCTTTTTCTCAGTAATAATCAGGTTAATCTTTTGATAAAACGCGTGGAAACTAACAGATAGGTTTTTCAGTGTCAAGACAGTCTTTATCACAGAGGTTTCACAAGTTGATCTCTCTGATATCACAAAAACATCTTACTCGATACAATAACCGCTTCAGGGAATTCTTAATTTTCTGTAAAATATTTTTTATAAATATTTAGCTTTTGCCTCAAAAAAGTAATATTCAAAACTGTCGGATTTTTGAACACTTATTAAAGGCACTAACTTATTGTTTTATTTATTTATTTAACATACGCAAAAAAAACTATCGGATTTTTGAACACTTTGTCATTGTAACTGCCTAAATATCCCGCCTGTTGCAATCAGATATATTCAATTAAATCAATAAGTTACCTTCACTTTAGAAAATTGGCACGATTTATGCATATTTTAATCTTTAATTTCTAAATAATGACTGTTCAAACAATGACATTAAATCTGATATTAGTTTATTTATCAGTAACTTATAATATTTAAAGAAAAGTGTAAGCCAGATAATAGACGAAACGGTCACGCTCACATCCCCCGTCCCCGAACCTTCCACTTACCTTCTCTTCTGCTTAGGACTTTTGAGTGCAGGAATTTTAGGAAGAAAAAAACAGTAAACAATTTTTAAAACAGGGCATAGGTTAAAGTAATATGAAAAAAAACAGAGGAAGTGCAGGCGTTAATATACTTTTTGGCATCGTCATAACCGCATTGCTTATAATTTTAATAATGCAGAATTCAAAGGCAAACCGGAAGCAGGAGGAGAA
>CAZJVM010000082.1:0-10037 GCA_964549305.1 uncultured bacterium | reverse complement strand
GCATCACCCGGCGTATCGAATGTCGAAAGAAGCGTTAAATCCTCTGCGTATGAAAAGTTTGAAAAAACAAGCAAAACGAAAACTAATCCTGAAAAGACTTTGATTATTTTTCTCATACTATTCACCCCCATGCTTTTTTGACAAAAGTCACTTTAAGCAGCAAGTCTTCTTTAAAATTCTTCTGCCCATCCCTGCATCTCAATTTCTCCGTGTCGCCGTGTCTCAGGTATTCTACTATTATCCAAAGCGTTTGACGATTTCGCGGTTAACAGATTTAATCCCGATATTAGTCGGGCATACATCATCACATCGTCCGCACAAAAAACAGGTAATATGCCCCCATCTTTCATAATCCGCGGCAAGCTTATGATGAATTCGCCTTCTTGTTCTAAGGGATTCCACGCCCATGGGGTTATGACCGCTTGCCTCCCTCATAAATCCGTCAAGCTGACAGGAATCCCAGAGACGGCTTCGTTCAATGGATTTATCGCGGTCGTGGTCGCATACATCAAAGCAGGTGCACGTCGGACAGGAAATATTGCAGGCAGTACAGGAGATACAGCGGTCTGCAATCTCTTTCCAGAATTCATCAGGGACCGCGTCTTTTCGAATCAGCTCAGAAGCTTTTTTCATTATAATCAAGTCATCATCAGGTATTGAATCCGAAAGTTTTTTAAGCTCATCAATTGAAGCATCATTGATTTCACACTTCATCATTGCCTCAAGCTTTTTCCCCACCTCAGAGTATGCAGAAACAATATATCTTTCTCCATCGCCTATAAACTCCAAATCGCAATTTTCCCCTGCAATCTTCATCATTCCGCCTTCCCTTCCACATTTTCCCGAGATTGCGGCAATAACCGTGCTATCGCGCCTTGCAAAATAAATCTCGTCGCGAAAATTCGCGGAATAAAACCTGTCGATAAACTCAAGGCATTCACAATCCTCTGCCGTAAATCCAAGAACAAAAAAAGGCTTCTCTTCATTCCCGGCAAAACTGAATTCCCCCTTTCGCGCCATAAGCATCACATCAAGCTGAGGAAAAAATATATCAGTGGGCTTTCTCGCTATCCGTCCGCCTACAATACAAAGAGCGCCTTCATCGGGATGACCGAGCGCCCTTGTCCCGTCCTGAAGTTTCACGGGTACGCGCACATCATACTCGCCTGTCAGCGACTCAAGAAACGATTTCAATTCAGCAGTTGTTAACGCTTTCATTTTCTTTTTTTCTCACATTTGCCGCGCAAACCTTAAACTCCGGAATTTTCGCCTCGGGGTCAAGGGCGTTGTTTGTAAGCACATTCGCCGCGCCCTCCAAAAAATGGAAGGGCATAAAAATATTTCCAGCTAAAACATCATCTGTAACCCGCGCCATCGCCTCAACTTCGCCTCTTCGCGTTGAAACAACACAAAACTCCCTGTCATTCAGCTTGAGATATTTTGCATCATCGGGATGAATTTCCACATATGGAAACCTCTCCTCGCGGTCAAGAAGTTTCGAGCGCCTTGTCATAGTGCCCGTATGAAAATGAAAATAACAGCGTCCCGTGGAAAGCATAAAGGGCCAATCCTCATCGGGAAGTTCGGCAGAGGGCTTATATTCAACGGAATGGAATTTTCCCTTTCCTCTTGCAAAGCTCTTTTCGTGAAGCACAGGAGTCCCCCGATGATTCTCATCATAGCAGGGCCATTGCAGCAGCTCATTTTCAACGCGCCCGGGCGTAATTCCTCCATAGCTTGGTGTAAGGGAATTTATCTCTGAGAGTATTTCATCGGGAAAAACATAATCGAGACCTGCGTATCCGAGACGCCCCGCTATCTCACCGAATATTTTCCAGTCGTCCATACATTCACCGGGAGGGTTTGCCGCTTTTCTTACTCGCTGCACACCGCGCTCAGTGGATGTAAATGTGCCGTCCTTCTCTGCGAAACAACAGGCAGGAAGCACTACATCGGCAAGCTCAGTGGTTGAAGTGGGAAAAATATCCTGCACAACGAGAAACTCTATGTTATCAAAAGCGCCCCGCACGTGTTTTTGGTTTGCATCGGAGAGAATGGGGTTTTCACCCATTACATAAAGCGCCTTAAGTTTCCCTTCTGCCGCGGCGGTAATTGCCGTTGTTGCCGTAAGTCCCGCTTTATCGGGAAGGGGCGAAACTTCCCACGCTTTTTCGAATTTTTCCCGTGTTTCTTTGTCCGTAATCTTCTGATATCCGCTGTAAACATTTGGAAGCGCCCCCATATCGCAGGCGCCCTGAACATTGTTTTGCCCGCGAAGGGGATTTACTCCTGCGCCTTCAATACCGAGATTTCCCGTGAGCATCGCAAGGTTTGCGCAGCTTTTTACATTGTCAACTCCGTGAGTGTGCTGGGTGATTCCCATTGCATAGACAATCATTGCGGGTTTGTTTGCGGCAAAGATGCGCGCCGCCTCGATTATCTCCTCTGACTGCAATCCGGTAATCCGCGCTACATATTGCGGTGTATATGTTTCAACGGTTTTTTTAAGTTTTCCAAAATCTTCCGTTCGCTCACTGATAAATTTTTTATCCTCGAGCCCTTCGGCGATTATCACATTCATCATCCCGTTCAGAAGCGCCACATCAGTGCCGTTTTTGTGGCGAAGATGAAGTTTCGCGAAACGGGAAAGGCGTATTGACCTGCTGTCTGCCACAATGAGGTTACATCCGTTGTCCGCGGTATTGTTGATGATTCTCGTTCCTATAAGAGGATGCTGTTCAGTTGTGTTTGAGCCGATTACAAGAATGCCTCGGGCTTTCTCCATACAGGAGATTGAGTTTGTCATCGCGCCGGAGCCGAAACTTGCCGCAAGTCCCATAACCGTTGACGAGTGGCAAAGGCGCGCGCAGTGGTCAATGTTGTTTGTCCTGAAAACTGCCCTTGCAAGCTTCATCATTGCGAAATTTTCCTCATTCGTAGTCTTTGCCGACGAGAAAAACATCAGGGAATCGGAACCGTGTTTTTCGGATATTTCTTTTAGGCGTTTTGCAACTGTATCAAGCGCTTCATCCCACGATGAAGGTTTGAGTTTCCCATTCTTGCGTATAAGAGGAACGGTAAGGCGGTCGGGATGATTTACGAATTCATAGGCATTCCACCCTTTGATGCACAACTGCCCCCTGCTTGTATGATGCTCAGTGGACGCTTCGACACCGCAAACCTTTCCGGAATCATCGCTAATGAGATAAAAACGGCAACCTGTTCCGCAGTAGGGACAGGTCGTTAAAGTCCTTTTCATAATGCTCCTCTGAGTCCCGCTACATCCTTTAACCAAAACACGGGACCGTCTATGCAGCAGTATTTATGCTCAATTACGCAGTGTCCGCATTTGCCTACTCCGCATCGCATATAACGTTCAAGTGAAACTATAATCTTCTCTTCCGTGATTCCCTTTTTCTTAAGCTCCGCAATTACAAACCTGTACATAACAGGGGGACCGACTATCACTGCAATTGTGTTATCTTTATCAATTTCAAGTGGAGGTATCAGTTTCGTAATAAGCCCTATCCTGCCCTTATATCCGTTTCTTCCGGTATTCTCATCAACAGTATATTGGCAGTAAAAGTGTCCGGATTTTTCCCATTGCGAAAGTTCACCCTTAAATAGCATTTGCAGTGGTGTTTTCGCTCCGTAGAGAATCTTTACGCTTTTAAATTGCTCGATATTATCCTCGCAGTATTGAATTAGTGAGCGCATAGGCGCAAGTCCGCATCCGCCCGAAATAAGCAGAAGATCTTTTCCCTTCATCGCTTCAATATCAAAGTATGTTCCGAAAGGTCCTCTGATTCCGACTTCGTCACCTTCGCCGAGGCGGTGAAGCGCGCTTGTAAAAGTGCCCGCGTTTCTTACTCCAAGTTCAAAATATCCCCTGCGCGTAGGCGAACTTGCAACTGAGATAGGTGCTTCGGTGAGTCCGGGAATTGAAACCTGCACAAACTGTCCGGGTTTGTGCCCCAATTCTCTGCCTTCAGGCATCTCTATTCGAATGAGTTTTTCCGATGGTGTTAGTGTGGAAACCGAACCTATTTTGCAATTTGTGGGCACATAGTCGAGGGATACGGGCGTTTTGTTTTTTCTTTCAGGCATAAATGGAAAAGTACTTATTTAAAAGGTCTGTTGTCAAGGGAATGTTAAATGAAAAAGTAGTAAAAACCGACAGATTTCGTAACTCCGCGCTCCCGCAACTCGTCATTTTACGACACCAACAATCGTCATCACACAAATTGTTCGGGAGATCCGCCACACTGTCATTCCCTTGCCTGACAATGAGCTCCTGATTTTCCGGCAGATGCCTGATTATGAAGAAAAAGCAGGGAAACAAATATTTTTCCCCATAAAGCTAATCTTACGTTAACCTAATTATAACTGAACAAATCAATGATTTGATTGACAAGACCAATTTAGTTTTATATTCGTTTACGTATGTTTTAGAATCATCCTGCCAGAACTACTTTGCTTAAAAAGGGGACCAACAACTCAACTCTAAGGGGGAAATATTTTATGAAGAAAGAAAAAAAAGAAGGCATCGACAGGAGAGATTTTTTCAAGACTTCAGGCGCAGCACTGGGAGGTGCCGTTTTAGCTGCGGCAGCATCGCCAAATATAAGAAGTGCGGAAGCAGGACGACCGCCTGCATCAAGGCATATGGCAATGCAGTCGAAACCGTTGCCTCCAATGCCTGCAGATGCCGTACCGGCAGTAAAATACGGACAGATTCACGATACTGATATGCTCGGAAACGCAATCAATTCTTTGATACAAACCCATGCTATTGACCATGGCTATAAACACAAGTTTAATGATGCACTCGTAAAAGCCCATCTCAGCTATGTCGAATTTCTCATCAAGAATGGAATGATTAAAAAATACATTCAGTTCGACAAGGAATTTCTCAGTCCGCTTATGAAGAGAATAAAAATGAAAGTGGAGAAGACAGGCGGTAGTAAAGATGAGATTCTTTCAGCCATGTTTGAAGGAACGGATTGCGCATTTCAACTCTATGAAAAGATTTATAAGCGTCCCAATGAGCGCCTCGTAATATGCCCCTTCAGAGACGGAATAGCACATAACGCTTTTCTCGGCACAAAACTTAAAATCGAGCAAGTCTGCAACAACTTCTGCATACCCCGCTTGAGCGGTCAGGCAGAAGAAGGCGGAATAAAAATAAAAGTTACGCCGGGAGAAATCTGCTCAACCAAGATTGTATAACCTAACGGCATAGCGAATATTTTTGTTTTTCTGATTTTCAAATTTTACTTTCGGAGGATTTGATTATGAGAGCGCGTTATTGGTGTATCCTTATCCTGCCTTTTTTAATTTTATTCGCAGGCATTACATTCCATTCCCCTTCCTATGCGGCAGATGAAGAAGCAGTAAAAACATTATCACCTGAGCAGAAACAACTGACAGAACGTATGCTCAAGTTTATGGAGGATATGGACAAGAGATACTTCGGACGCGCTTACAAAATTAACGAAAACAGGTCATCGGAGACAAAAAAATTTCTAAGTGACTACTCCGATTATGACATTAAAGTAACGCGGGGGTCTGTGATTGAAAAGATGGGAAGGATGCTCGCCGTAGGGAAAAAAGCCGCTCCCAACAGCAGGCTTCCCGGAAATCTTCTTTGGGGGCGATTCTATTCCATAGACGCGCACCCGAAGACACCCCTTGTGGGAATGCTTCACGCGACTATAGTCGTACAGGTATTTGACAGCGGAATTTCATTTACAGGCGGATGGCTCGGCATTATGCCCGGCACTAGAATCGAGGAAGACCTAAACTCCCTTAAAGAAAGCGTGGACAGCGTATTCAAAAAATTCGAAAAAAGCCCTGACTACAACCGTAATCTAATCTGCAAGGGCGACCCCAAGGAAATCGACCGCAGATGGAGGCGCAAACCTGCCTGCGTGGGAGTGAGCTTTTACGGGAGACCCCTCTTTTTTGAAACAGAAAAAAACTTTGACCTTGTTTCGGAAACTTTCGTGAGTTTTGCAGATAAATATATGGAGTTGGTTGAAAAACATAAGGACTCGCCCTATACACAAAAAGACATTGAAGCGCAGGACACTATGCGTCGCGAATGGCTTTTGGACCAGCTTTTTTCAGATCCCTATGCAAAAAAGATTGTCCCCTTTGAAGCGTGGTCGCTTGCAAATGTTCCGCCTGTGATCAAGTTTTGAATTGGAAGTAACCTGTAATTAATATACTTCTTGAAATTAATGCTTTAATGGAGTTTATTTCGGATTAGTTAAGCTAATCTGGAGAATATTCCATTATGAAACGGATAAAAAATACTGTAATTAATTTAAGCTTGTCAGTTGTCGCAATCATTGCAACTCTGTTTATTGCAGAGAGTATCCTGAGATTTACAACTTTAAATCAGGAAAGACTTCGAAGCACATTATACAACTTCCCTTTCCCGACAAACTATTTCAAGAAGGACCCTGTAAAGGGTTTTGATATCAGAGAAAATTTTAAACCCTCAGACGCCTATATCTACAGAGAAGGCACTTATAAAGTCTGGTCAAATGAAATCGGATGTTTCGATACTGACGCAAAAGACACAAAAGACTATATACTGCTCGTTGGAGACAGTTTTACCCATTCCTATGCAAAATTTGAAGACAAATGGGGAACAAAGGTTGAAGACCTTCTCAGATACAGAGTCTTAAAATGCGGAGTCCCCGGTTACGGTACAAGAGCAGAACTATACAAGGCGCAGAACATTATTGCCCGAATATTGTATTCACCGAAAATAATTATTGTGGGTTACTATGTAAATGACTTACAGGATGATTATCTCTTTCCTGAAATAACTGTTGTCAATGGAGTTAAAACTTTCGACCGTTCCTTTGATATAACAACAGGCAGAATTACTGTGACAAAAAACCTCAACGATAAATTTCAGATATGGAAAAAATTCGGAACAAAGACTTATCCCGACCATCCCCTGATACAAAGAACAAAATTCATTCTCAGACAATATTCCATTATTTATGACATGCTTTATTATTATCTTAACAGACCACCGCCTTCAACATGGAATAATCCGAATCTTCACTTCTATGATTATGACTGGATAAAAATTGCCTGGGAAATTCATTATGAAAATATCAGAGCATTCAGAAGACTTGCAGAAAAAAACAAATCAAAGCTTTTAATTGTAATTATACCGCCAAAATATCAGGTCTATAGGGAAAGATATAAAAATCTCCGCAGTATAGACACTGAAAAACCAAACAGAATCCTTCATGACTTTTTTAAAGAGGAAGGCATTGACTATATAGACCTTCTGCCCGACTTTAAACAAAGTTCACACACAAATCCAAAAGAAAAAACCGGCAGCACAAAAGAACTCTACTGGAAATATGACAACCATTGGAACAAGGAAGGAAACTATCTGGCGGGACTTTTAGTATCAAAATATATACTGAAAAACAAATTGCTTGATATACCCCACAGGGAAAAAAGGATAAAAAATATCGAAAGAGAATTGTCCGGATTTTTTGATTAATTTTCGAGACAGAATATTTTATCGTTATGCGTGCAATTCATTCAAAACACCTATTTTTTCACGTTAATAAATCCATACTTTTTTAGATAAATAACTCTTTATCGGTTGATTATTATCTATTTGTTGGTTAATCATTATCCATAATTTTACTCAACATTATAAAACCAATCAATAATCAAAGGAAACAATATGGAAAAAGACCTCACATATTTTGAAGCAGTTGATAAATATCCCGATTATCCCCGCTTTATCATTCTTAAAATGGATATGTACCGCAGGGGGGTTGCTTTTTCAGATGAGGTTACAAAGAAATACGGCGGAAATCCCGGACCAATGCTTCTTCGCGACGGCACTTCCGTTGTTGTAGGCGGAAAGACTCAAATGCCGGACCACTACACCATACATTTTCATAACGGCGGGCTTGGAATATTCTATGAAGATGAATATGTAGAGGAGATTGAATTTCCTCCAACGCCTCTTTTTTACAGCGAAACAACCAGTCGCGGCACACCTATGACGGGGATTGCCAATGTAAGACCTCAAGCAATAAATTTATGGTCTTATAATTACTGCCACTATTTTGAAGGAGGCAATCAGTGTAAATTCTGTTCTGCAGGGCTCTATTTCAATGAACGGAAAAAAAAGTTAGGCAACAATGCGGATCTGGACCCGCAGGACATCTCAGAAACAATAGCGGAAATATTAAAAGAACCGGGACGATTTTCTATGTTAATCCTAACGGGCGGTTCAGACCCGCGTGGAGACGAACCCTTTGACTACGAGGTGAATCGTTACATAGAAGTTCTTCAGGCAGTAGGAGAGAATTTTTCCGAAAAACAATTTCCAAGCCACATTACCTGCAGCGCCTTTTCGAAAAAACAGCTTAAACGCCTTCACGATGAAACCGGTGTAATGCGTTATTGCCCCGACCTTGAAGTTTGGGACAAGGATTTATTCAAGTGGATTTGCCCGGGCAAGGAAAAATTTGTAGGACAGGACATGTGGATAAACAGTATGTTTGACGCGCTGGAGGTGTTCGGCGAAGGAAGCGTTTGCACGAATATCGTTGCAGGTTGCGAAATGGCTGAACCGCACGGATTTAAAACTGTTGATGAAGCTCTGAAGTCAAATATTGAAGGATGTGAATATCTTGCCAAACGGGGTATATCGATGATGAGTTTCGTGTTTAAGCCCGCTTTAGGTGCGGCTTTTCACAAACAGAAACAACCGCCCCTTGAATATTATCTTCGTCTTTCAAAAGAGTTTCACGACATACACACTGCCTATGGTCTGCATCTGGAATTTGACGACTACAAACACTGCGGAAACCACGCAGAAAGCGACTTGTGGCGGATTTATTGAATGTGTCTTATATTAGAATTTTTCGCAAAAAAATGATGAAATTACCCTTATTCAACTCCCCTGATTAAAGCACTGCGGAATCAGGCATTGGCTCTGGTTCGGACCTGAACCGAGGTCATTCTTGCAGGTGCCAAGGATGGCTTCTTCAGGAATTAATTTTACCTGCTTCAATTCAGGTTTTCTGTAATGTTTCTTTATCTTGTTCATATTATCTCCTTTCCCCTGCTGTCATTGTCCGGCATCGACCGGACCGTCAACACCATAATAAATTCCATAGTTAAAACCGGAGATTATTCCGTTGTTCTCCGGAGTATAAACTTTCCGTTCAATCCCTAACTATTATCTCTTCTCTCTCACAAGCGTAAAAGTCGTTATGTTATAGGTATCGGGACAAGTCATCTGCACCCTGTCATCCTCGTATTGCCAGTGGAGTTTCTTCTGCGAAAGAATCACATTCATCGCGTAGAAGGCATTAACGAAAAGTCTCGCGCAGACCTTCCACGAGTTGAAAGGATCTATTTCTATTCTCTGCCCTGCCCTGTGTCCCCAGTTGCATTGATTTGCCACGCTGTCTATTTCGACGAATATCCTGAAGTTATCAATTGCAGAAAATCCCTTCCCTGTCATATCCCTCAGGGAGGGTTTCACGATTGAAGTGCTTAGATTATCTTTATGAACCTTTTTTACATTTACCTGCACCTTACCCTGTTCAGAACATATTCCGCTAAAACTCCCATCGTCCTTTTCCCACGGAAGATTCCCACCATAATGCGTTATCAGCACAGAATCGAGAATGTCCCTGTACAACGCGCCGCAAAGCCCGCCCGTGCGGATATCGTTTACCTTGTATATCTCCCCTTCCCTGTGTCCGTAAGGGCAGTCGCCGTTTACCGATGTTATCGTCACTTCCTGCAGCCAATTCTTCGATTCCTCAACTCTTCTTCTAACTTCCTTTAAAAAATCTTCCCTGCCCGATGATTCCTGATTTTCAGTCATAGCGTTAATCCCTTTCAGTTAGAAATTAAAAGCTTAGAAAAAGTATCTGAAATCTTTTCACGTAATTCTGCTCATCTCTTTTATTGATTCTTTCCGGTGCACTGTCAAGGTTGAAATTTCGCGCTCATTTGGTGTCAGGACT
>CAZJVM010000081.1:7556-10075 GCA_964549305.1 uncultured bacterium | reverse complement strand
TATCACCTACAATTCTTTATATAAAAGGGAGATTGAATATGAAAAAACTGCTTTATGCCGTAATAGCACTCATATTAGTCGTCGCGGTTGTAGTATTCATAGGAGTTTCAAATATAGGTCCAATCATAAAGAATGCCGTAAATACATATGGTCCGGAAATTACGGGCACTGCCGTAAATATCGATGATGTTTCTGTTTCTCTTCTCTCCGGTACTGCAAAACTCAATAATTTCCTTCTCGGCAACCCCAAAGGGTTCACTTCCGATAAGGCAATTGAGATAGGCGCAATCAAGGTGGATATAGACGAAAAATCAATAACAAAAGACACCATCATAATCGACAGCATCGCAATAGAGAAACCTTCCATAACCTACGAAAGAAAAAGCGGCACAGATAATTTTAATGCAATCTTACGCAACATAGAAAAACGTACCTCTTCTGCTGATAAGGGAAAGAGTAAAAAGAGTGAAACAAAAAAGGAAAAGAAAAAAAGCAGGAGCAAAGAGGATGGAAAATCTAAAGGAAGCGAAACAAAATTATTCATAAAGGATTTTTCATTGACCGACGGGAAAGTATCTCTGGTAACTTCCCTCCTGAAGGGGAAAAGCATAGATGCAAAACTTCCCGATATTCACCTTACTAATATTGGCTCAGACGGAAGTGGAGTGACTGCGCGGGAAGCAATGAAAATAATAATGGATGCAATCTACAAAAATATTCAGGCACCTGATGTGACAGAGATATTTAATGCCAATCTGAAAGACCTTGGCGCTGACCTGCAGTCACTGGGCAAATCTCTCGGCAAAGGGAAACAGAAAGATATCAGCAAAGTTACAGATAAGCTGAAAGGTCTATTCGGTAAGAAGAAATAATTTTCATAATTCAACTTTTATAAAAGAGTTTTTTCTAATGAATAAGAAATATGCGATTTTGTTTTTATGTCTGTTCTTTGCGCTTTCCTGCGCGTCGCAAAAACTTGTTAAAGGCGACAGACCAATCGCTAAAGAACAAACAAAACCTGAAAGGATTATTGCGTTGGACGGAGCACGAAACTTCAGAGATATTGGGGGATATAAAACCAAAGATAACAGAAACATTAAATGGCGTGAAATATTCCGCTCCGACGCGCTTTCTAATTTATCTTCATCTGATTACCAAAAAATTAACGAATTTGGAATAAAACTCGTAATAGATTTCAGAACTGAAGGTGAAGCAAAAAAGTCCCCCACAGTATGGCAGGGCGATTCCCCACCACTATTACTTAACCTTCCCATTGGAAGCGCTTCCGAGGAATGGTCAGCTAAACTCAGCGAACAGCTTAAAAGCGGAATTTTCACAGCGGAAGAAATACGTGAAACATTCATAATGGCATACAAGTCCATACCCGTTGATTCTTCAGATGCTTATAAGGAAATGTTCGTAGAAATTCTCGATCCTAAAAACAGACCTGCCATATTACATTGCCGTTCCGGAAAAGACAGAACGGGAATTGCTTCTGCACTTATACTTTCTGCACTCGGCGTACCGAGAGATGTCATCATCAGAGACTTTCTGCTAACCAACGAAGCGTCGTCCGTTGAAGAGATTCTTCCCTTTATTGCCGAACAATTCAGTAAGCAGGCGGGACGAACAGTTTCAGCCGACGATATTCGCCCTCTCATAGGCGTTGACGAAGAATATATTCAAGCAATGTTTGAGGGAATAGAGGCAAATTACGGCACTATGGATAATTACCTCGATAAAGCGCTCGGTCTTACAGCGAATAAACGCGCCCGTCTAAGGGAGGAATTGCTGGAAGCCGAAAAATGAGATTGTGAGCTTCTTTTCTATCTTCCAGATTGAATGAAACTTGCCCAAAAGTATGGATGTGAAAGGGAGACTGAGTGAGGGCTTTCTTCATTGCTTATAACTGTTTCCTTGATTTTCTTTTTTGCAAACCTCGTGACTTCGCCTCTCGAAATATCGAAATCATTGGCGTAAAGGTTTCTGTAAAATTCCTCTAAAAATGAATTTTTTGTTTTCTCGTTAATATTCCAAAGAGGAAAAACCAAGCCGTTTCCAAAAAGGGATGCAGTTAAGGCGCTTTTCCTGATGGAATTTTCTTCAAGGGGCATATCTTCCGCATAATCGGAAATCACGAGAAGTGACAACGCGTTTCTTTTATCTGCGAATTCCGCCACTTCAATACTCTCATCTTCAGATGTAATTAGCGCATTGTTCGCCTTTTCAAAGTCGATATATACAGGAGAGGATAGCTGAAGTATTCCGCATTTTGAGATGTCATCCATCTTTTCTTTTTTCCCGTAGATATTAATATGCCTGGCATTGTTTCCCGCTTTTAAAATATTTTTCCATTGAGAAAAATACTCCGGTTTCTCACTGCCCGCGGTGCAAAAGGATTTTCCATTATCCCATATCTCTCTTCTTTCCTGCTTTAGCATTATGGCAAGGGGTGAATAGATTACGGCGTATTCATCTATAAGGTATTCCACATTTGCGTATTCGGAAAAGATTACGGA
>CAZJVM010000081.1:0-7456 GCA_964549305.1 uncultured bacterium | reverse complement strand
GATTGCGCTGACAGGGGGATTTTAACTACATTAAAATCCTTTTTTGTGACCGCGAAGACAAAACAATTCGACTCGTGGAAGATGTATTTCAGAAATATTTCATTGTCATCGATGAACGCGTTACTTTTAACTGAATAGAGTGATAAATTTTTATAGTTTTCACCTGCTATTAAATTTCTTTCGCTGTTTTCCGCGGAATAAACAGTATTCAGTGATATGATTTCACTGTAAAGAAACGCTGCTTCCGCGTATTTTATATCACCCGTTGAAAGGTATAACTCCATCAATATATCCAGAGCTTCATTCGGCATTGAATATTTTTTCTTGTCAGGAAGATATCTTTCGAAGGATTCGCCCTTTTCCGCCTTACTCATGGAAATAGCGTCAATTAAAATCCTGAACGCTTCATCGTACTTTTTCCTTTCATAAAGGCATCTTGCTATCCCGTATTTCGCTCTCCAGATGATAAAGGGATTATCAGCGGCAAGTCCTTCATTAAGCGCTTTCCCGTAAGATTTTTCCGCCTTCCTGTACATCGAGGAAAGAAAATAAGCGTCAGACATATCAATCCGTAAAATAGATTTCATTGCCACGTTTTTATCTTCGTCGAAAACTCCGTAGGCGCGGTTGAAATACTCCATTGCTTCGGGAAGTCTCAACTGGGCAAGATAATATCTGCCCAAAGCCTCAAAGGCGTATCCTGAAGATTTAATATCCTTAATATCCTTCTGTATATCCAGTGCTTCATTTATTATATTTTCAGCATTTGGCTTACCGCTTAAAAGATATATATTTCCCAGTCTTATAAGTATGTCGGATTTAAGCTTTTTACCGTCATTCTCCTTCCATAATTCAAGGGCCTTTTCATAACTTTTGCCGGCATTCTCAAATGAGAATTCAGACTCCCACTCCATTCCCTCGTCATACTTTGCCAGCGCGCCGTAATCTTCCTTTTTTATCTTAGCGGTATCTAACCTGGAAATTTCTTTTTCGGGCGATTCTTCCTCTGTTATCTCTGTTGCCGTTTCTTCCTCAATTACTTCCTCTTCTATTTTCTCATCGTGAATTTCTTTTGCCGAATTTCCATTTTGCTTCCCGTACAATGTAGGTATGGGCGTTGACAATTCTTCGGTGAGGGAGGATACTTCGTTAAGCAATCGCGGCATCTCCTCTGTGTCGCCACTGTTGTTTTTGAGTTTTATGAGCTCGAGGTAATTATCCAGCGCTTCCTTTTTGTTTCCCCTTTGCGCGTTTAACAGTGCTGTCTTTTCAAGGACGACTATCATCCCATCATCATTTCCCAATATCTTATATATTTCAAGCGATGTCGCGTATCTGTTCAGGGCATCAGAGACTTTTCCCTGCTTCCGGAGTACTTTCGCGGAATTTAAAAGATTATACGCCCTGCTCTCCTGCCTGTTTAGCCCATCATCCAGTTTTGCGGCATTCTCGAATGCATTGAATGCTTTATCAAAATCCTGTAAATTCCAATATGAGACTCCAAGATTTGTAAGTGTATCGGATTTCAGGATATCGTCTTCTGACTCTTCCGCGCTCTTAATTGCTTTTTCGAAATAAATTACGGCTTTTTTGTATGTCCTCTTTTCATCATATGCGCTTCCCGTATTTGAAAGTGTAATTGCCTCTTTTCCCTTGTTGCCTGAGTTTCTGTAAAAGACCAATGCCTTCTCCCACGACCTGATTGCGGAATCATATTTCCCTTCATTAAAAAAAACAGTTCCCTTCTGAAAATAATCATCTCCGCTTAAACCCTCTTCAATCGTTTCAGATGAAGCAACAGACAAAAGAGAGCAATAAGAGAAAACGAGGACAAAACAAATAAGGATATTGATTTTTTTCATAACAGTTATAATTCCGCCTTTGATTGAATTATTATCTTCTTTTTCAGCGCCGGGATATTTTTAAAGAAACAATTGCAAATTACCTGTTAAAAAAAGGGATTGTCAAGAGTGGAATGTTTTAAATAACTATTCGCCCTCATATCCGTTTAAGCTGATTCCCACTATGCCTGCAGGGCAAATACTACGGTAAAGATTGTCGATACTAAGCTACCAATTGCAAGTCCTGTCAATATAGGAGATGCCTCCTTGTTTTTCGTAGTAAGAAGATTGAAAAAGGCCATCAAAAATATTGACAGAAATATCCCGATTATCAAATAGGCGGCAGGTCCCTTATACATAAATATTGTCCTCGCACCACGGGATAATCCGGTGAGAATCCACCCTGCAAACACAAATGGCATAGCAACCTGAAGATGCAGAGGGATTTTTTCGGATACCTGAATTTTGAAATCAAGCATAGCGAAATAAATAAAAAGAAGAATAAAGGCAAAGGGAAGACTTTCGAAGGTAACCCAGAAAAAGGGATGGTCTGCGTGCAGAGGACAAAATAATTTATCAGGCGCGGGAAAGATAATCACCTCAAGACATTCCTCAACAGACCAGCAGGCAAGTGCGAAATAAAGACCAAGATACCCCTGCTGAAGTCTATTGAGTTTCATTCCGTAAACTCCAAGTACAATTGCCGCAATGAAAAAAAATAGCATAAGAATGCCCGACTCCCCATTTCCCATTGCCGTAATTTTTCTGAATATCGATTCCGTCCCCGCCTGAAAAAACAAAAAAGTAAAAAAACAGAACAGGCCAAACCCCCTTGGACTCATTTTTTCAAAATTAATCATGACGACTTTTCCTTTTTTAAATAATTTTTATTTTTTTATAGGAAAGAATGAAGAAGAAATCAATAATTACGATTATATATCCCTTTGTTTTGACTTTTGAATCAAGCAGGATTAAAATTATAAAAGAATTACTTAAATAAATTAAGGAGAAACTAAATGAAAAAGTTATTAATCATATTGGCAATATGCGTTATGGCAACTTCTTTTGCATTGCCTGCCTATTCTCACGAAGGCGACAGTGATGATACGCTTAATCCTTTCAAACTCGCGGCATATGCCGTATATCCCGCAGGTCTGGCACTCGATATCTTTGTCGTAAAACCGCTCCACTGGATAGTAAATCTTCCCATTATGAACAAAATAACGGGGCACAATGCCATAACGAGCGAGGGAATGTGGAGTGAAAAGGAATTGAATCAAGAAATCAAAGATACAGGTAAAAACTGATGAATATTTTTTATCTGTAACCCTGTGACGGATTTATTTAAAACTTTTAATTAAGTTCAAACCCTACCTCAGTAAAGCTCAATATTTCTGTTAATTTTAGCCGGATATTTCCCGATAAGGCAGTCATACATTAACCCTTTCCGGCAAGAATAAAAATGGGCGAAATAATCAGAGATACTGCGAAAAAAGACTTTAAAATTGTTCTCATTTATACCGCGGAATTCGTGACGATAATCTGCCTCGGGTCAATTCTCTATTTCACATTTTTCTAATTTAATTCCGGTCTCCCGGCTTTTCCTGAAAAATGCCCGGTAATCAATTTTATTATTTTTTCAGTTCCAAAGCGCCTGCGATGCATATGGCAACACAGTCTCCGCATTGGATACAATCATCTTCCTTTAAAACGACAGTTTCCTCTTCCAAAAACAATGCGCCTTCTTTACATTCATCGACACAGGTACCACAAGCGATACACGCTTCACTATTTACTATCAGCGGCATTTCCATTCCCTCCCATTGCCTGTTGTTTCATTTTTTCTACTATTCCCCTTATCTGATGCATATTCAAATCCTTGTACATTTTAATTTTCTGAACAATTTCCGGCCTTACGCCTTCGACCTCGTTCATAAAGTTCATAAAATTAATAGGACTCTTGTAGGGATTCAGCTCGCCGGGGAAGTGCATATCGTTTGTGAACTTTAGCATATAATCAAGTTCTTCATCATTGAAAAAAGGATACATAAACGCGGTTTTTGCGTAATCCGCCTGCCATTGCGGGTCTTTTAACCATAGGAAAGAATCATTCCAAAATTTCTCGTATTCTTCGAAACCGTTTTTGCCCGACAGTTCGTCATATACGGCATTTCCGCCTCTGTATCCGCAAACAAGGGCGCCCTGCACCAATGTTTCGGCAAAGCCAATTGTTTCACCCAGCATAAGAACATTTCCCTTGTAAGGTTTGCTTACGGGTTCAAACATTGCCACACTGCATCCGCGCTTATCAACTATTGAAGCATTTTTGAACCATCCCGCATATGGGCTTTCATTCAAAAAGTGATTAATTGCAAGTGTCGAAAGTTTCCCCGGAACCCCCGCGCCGGCGCCAACCTTCCACTGATTTTCACCGAACGCGCTCGGTACCATATAAATCATACCGGGGACTTTCGTGTAATTCGCGCCGTGAAAACGCATCCATGCCGGAGGCAGAGGTACATCGGCATTTGCGACGGTATATTCTATGGAAGGTCCTTTTGCATATAGATATCTTCCCTCGTTAAATCCAAGGGATTCTCCGATTTTAGAAGTAAGCCCGTCAGCGCCTATGACTTTTTTCGCCGTAACCCAGTATTCCTTATCTTTGGTTTTGACCCTTACCTTAGCGCCGTCTTCCGTATTCTGAGCTTCCATTGCGACAGCAGAAGTAAGAAAACTTACCCCGTAAGGCGCTGCTTCGTTCAAAAGGTCGCCGAGCAGAGCATCCATATCAAAACAGACACCGAGTGGTTTTTCCTTCCTGTACATATGGAGTCTGTGTCCCGAAGGTGAAAAAACAAAATAGTCGTAGAAATCTATCTGACCGCCTGTATATTTGAATTCAAAATTGCTTTCCCTGAAATGCCAGAAACATTCATTCATCCGCCTTCTGAATGTGACCGTTTCACCGTTCATTCCCTCCGAATTGTGAAACATTCCCGATGACGCGCGGCAATAATTTGTAATCTTCGGCCTCTTTTCAATGACAAGTACGGAAACACCCTTCCTGGCAAGAATTCCCGCAGCCATTAATCCTGAAGGGCCTGCGCCTACAACTACGACATCATAGTCCATTCATTTCTCCTTCGGGTAATTTTCCGGCAGGGACTGTGCCCTGCCGGAAAGAAATACTTACTGTTTTATTTAGTCTTCCTTCAAAACAAGACACATCTTGCAGTGTTCTTTTCCTCTTGCAAGACCTTCCTGAACGGTGCCGTCCGGATTAACTGTCTCTGCGTGGTGAGTCCACACCAACTTAGGATTCAATCCGCGCATAAAACCGGCATCATGTGACCTTGACATAATTTCACACATAAAGCGTGTTCCATCAGGCCATACGTCCTTCCATGCATCGTGAATGGGACAGGAAGGCACGAGTGATTCGCTTTCCTTCTCGGAGAACTTCACTCTTTCTATATCCATTCCTGCCGCGCCTATATGACTATGCACATTGGCGTAAATATCTCTTAATGCGACTGCAACATCTATTTCATCTTCTCTACCTTCCCAGCCGAGCTTTTTCTTCCATGCTTTGGCTTCTTCTTCCCCGAATTTATCAAATGCTTCACAAAGCACATCTATTGCTTCACGCCCATATTTTTCATACATTGTCTTAACTATAAGCGCCATCCATCTGCCGTCTTTAAATACTGCTTCTTTTGCAAACTCCTGAACCTCTTCCGAAAAACCAAAATCGTCAGCCACTGTAAAACCTCCCTAAAATTTTAAAGGTTAATGATTCGAATACTGCTCTTCAGCATTCTGAACGGTCAGTTTAATTTTCATCTCTTCTTGATAAATTGCCAAAGAGCTGTTTCAAAGACCGCCTGCTTAAATTACAAATACTCAGTTAACTTTATAAAAAGATTACTCTTTTTTTGCAAACTCTCTTTTCTGTACAATCATCTGTGCTATATCCTGCATTGTAATCTTCTGAAATTTTTTCGCTTTTACTGCTGTGGCGGGGTCAATATCCTTTGACTGAAGAATAATTTCAAAAAGGTTGTTGACCTGCTGATAGGGGTCGTGCACTCCTTCAAATGTCTGCCCGTGAACAAGGCCAAAAAGGTAATCAAGCTCTTCGTTATTGAAGAAAGGATAGAAGAAGCCAATCTTCAGATAATCCGCCATTGCCTGTGGGTTTTTGTTCCAGTTGAATGAATTCTTCCAGAAATCACGGTAGTCGCCCTTTCCGTCCTTTCCGCCAAGTTGCATTGAAACGGCTTTTGACGCCCTGTATCCGCACATCATAGCGCCCTGATACATTGTCTCGGCAAACCCCGCACTGTCGCCTATAAAGATGATGTTTCCGTTGACAGGGTCAGGCATAGGAGAAATGAGATGCACTACCGCCCCGTTTTTCGATACAACATTTGCATCCTTGAACCAATCTTTCAGCATTTCCTTTTCTAAGAATTCCTCCAGAAATATCCTGCAGAATTTGCTCGGATTCACGCCGCTTATCCCAACATAAAATTTCTTCTCTCCTCCGAGACAGGGCGCCATATAAAGTACTCCACCGCCCCTTGAATACGTGGAGCCATAAAAGGTACAGAATGCCCGGTTTTCAAAGGGAAAATCAACATTATCCAATATGTATGAAAGAGAAGGACCTTTTCCCATTACCTGACGTTGTTTATTCGCTCCGGTTTTTTTTGCAATAGCGGACTTCAATCCTTCGCCTACGATTGCCATTTTCCCTTCAATATACTGCGCGCCTGATTTTGACTTGACTTTTACCTTAACGGTGTTTCCGTCATCTTCGGCATTAACGGCAAGCGTTTCATCGAATATGTCAACACCTGCCCTACCCGCTTCATCTGAAACAGAGTCGAGCATAAGCTGATTGTCAAAAAGATGGTAAAGAGGAATTTTAGTATTGTGCACATGAACTCTTTTGCCTGAGGGAGAAAAACTCATGGAATCAAAAACTTTTTCCATTTTCCCGGGATAATTCACTTCAAAGCCGTTATTTTGAAATATAATTTTGGTATTGTCATTGGCTTCGGCAATCTTCAGGTGTTCGCCGTTGAAGTTATCCGTATCGACCATCATACAGGTATTTGCGCGCATCAGAACCGAGCCGAGTTTTCGCCTTTCAATAAGCGCCACATTCAAACCGCTTTTCCGGGCATTAAGAGCTGCAACGCTTCCTCCGGGCCCTGCTCCTACAACCACCAAATCATATATCATTTAAATGTCTCTCCCAACTTTTAAAATACGCATTTACGCCCTCGTCACAGGATGTTTTTCAAGGAAGACTTGTTTTTAAATAAAAAAGTATATATGAGTAAATTTTTTAAAAGTCAAATCATTATGCTTTTAAATAAACAGGGAGTCCTGAAGGATGTCATTCATTAAAACCCGGGATTTTGACGGTATGCTCAGGATTGAAATGCAGAGCACGATTCTCGGGATGAAACCGAAGATGTTTCGGGTCTGTTCGTACTATTTTGACGGCGTTTTAGTCGATACGGGATTCAGAAAGGTCGATAAGGAACTCAAGTCTCTTTTCAGTGATATGCCTTTACATACAATCATTAACACTCACAACC
>CAZJVM010000080.1:0-10514 GCA_964549305.1 uncultured bacterium | reverse complement strand
ATATTCAGAAATATCTTGACGACGTATGGCTTTTCTATTATTAAATACCGAGTGTTCATTCGACTTTTTGTTTTTAGGGCCATAAAAGTTTTTGTTGTTTTATATAATCTAAATCGAAGGGGGATTATGTATGGATAGAATTATCAGGGTTGATGTAGGTACCGGTCAGGTTAGTGAAGAAAAGTGTCCTGAAAAGTATAGTATGCTCGGCGGCAGAAGTCTTACATCGAGAGTTGTTTTAGATGAAATTTCGCCAAAATGCGATCCGCTGGGACCGGAGAACAAGCTCATTGCCGCTCCCGGTGTGTTAAGCGGCACGGCAGCAGCATGTTCGGGGAGAATGTCCTTCGGCGGTAAAAGCCCATTGACGGGCACAATAAAGGAATCGAATGTAGGCGGTACGGCAAGCCAGAAGCTCGCTCGCAACAATGTCAAGGCGATAATTGTCGAAGGCGCGCCGAAGGATGACGCATTTAAAGTTCTCGTAGTGAAAAAAGATTCGGCGGAACTCGTAGATGCGGGAGACCTTACAGGCAAAGGAACTTATGAAACGGTAAGCACATTGCAGGGACAGTACAATAAGGCAGGTATAATAAATATCGGTCCTGCAGGTGAAGAAAAAATGGCTAATGCAGGAATTTCTGTTTCTGACCCTGAAGGCGGTTCAGGAAGATTTGCCGGAAGAGGCGGTCTTGGTGCTGTTATGGGGTCAAAAAACCTTAAGGCAATTGTTGTTGATGATACAGGCGCTGATAAAGTTCCTGTTAAAGATGAAGAGAAATTCAAAGAAGCTGCAAAGACATTCAGCCAGGTTCTCCTCAAACATCCCGTTACGGGCGAAGCGCTTCCAAACTACGGAACTGCTGTTCTTGTAAATATCCTTAACGAGGCAGGCGGATTTCCAACAAAGAATTTCAGGAATGGAAGATTTGAAACAGCTGCAAATATAAGCGGTGAAAAGATTGCGGAGGTCTGCAAGGAGCGCGGAGGCGAAGGCAAGGCAACGCACGTTTGCCATCCCGGGTGCGTAATAAGATGTTCCAATATTTATCCTGATAAGGACGGAAAATCACTTTGTGCTCCGGTAGAGTATGAAACTGCATGGTCACTCGGAGGAAATATTGAAGTTGACAATCTTGATGATGTTGCAATGATGAACAGGATTTGTAACGATGTAGGTATTGATACTATTGAAGCAGGAGTTACTCTTGCAGTTGCCGCTGAAGCGGGATTGGCGGAATGGGGCAACGGCGCTTCATTCATCAAGCTTCTCGAAGAAGTGGGAAAGAAGTCGGAAGTTGGAAGAGTAATCGGACAGGGCGCCGCCGTTACAGGCAAAAAATACGGCATAACGAGAGTTCCCGTAGTAAAAGGACAGGCTCTGCCGGCATACGACCCAAGAACCGTTAAAGGAATAGGCGTAACATACGCCACAAGCACAATGGGCGCAGACCACACGGCAGGATACTCAGTTTGTCAGAATATCCTCAAGGTTGGCGGAGATATCGACCCTCTCAAAACAGAAGGACAGATTGACTGCGCAAGAGATATGCAGGTTGCAACTGCGGCAGTTGATGCAACGGGACTTTGTCTCTTTGTGGCTATTGCCTGCCTTGATGATGAAAGAGGTTTGCCGGCAATCGCGGATATGATAAATGCTCAGTATGGATGTTCGGCAACGGTGCCTGACCTGATTGAAATGGGAAAAGAGGTTATAAGAATAGAGAGGAAGTTTAACGAAGCGGCTGGATTCACCAAAGAAGACGACAGACTTCCGGAATTCTTTGAAACTGAAGATTGTCCCCCTCACAATATAAAATTCGGTATAAGCGGCGAAGAGCTCGACAAAGTTTGGGGTGAGCTGTAAGAGATTAATTTCGTGCCTGCCGTCTTCCTTTTGACGGCAGGCATTTTTTTCAATCAGAGCAAGAAGGAAAAAAGGGCAATGTCTCAGATAGAAGTAAGAGTTTATGCCACACTCCAAAAATATGTTCCCGGCCAGGATTTGAAAAAAGGGAACACTATTGAAATCGATGAGAGTACATCTATCGAATCTCTCCTGAAAAGGCTCGAAATCCCCGTCGAAGAGACAAAAATTATTATAGTGAACGGTGTCCACGCGGAGTTGGATTGCATTCTGAAGGAAGGCGACCGCGTCGCAATATTTCCGCCCGTTGCAGGCGGGTAATCATTTCTTTTTTTGTCATTAACTGTTGTTTTCCATATATGTGGCAGGCACAGCGCTCTGCCCTCTGCAAAAATGTTGTTGATATGTTTCTCTCTTCAAATGAATTGACTTTTATCTTGTGTCAAAGTTAAAAATAGATATGTGAAGCAGGTTATTTTTTAATAATTGGGCTTCATCCCGGTTTACGCATTGCGCGCTTTTTTCTACGGGGGAATGAAAAAAATGAAAATCTACGATATTTCGCTTCCTGTCCGTGAAAAGATGATTGGATGGCCAACGGACCCTAAGGTAAAAATGAGGTTTAAAAGCAGAATCGACAAGGGCGATGAGTGCAACCTTACAAAACTCATAATGAGCGCGCATTCCGGCACGCATATAGATGCTCCTTTCCATTTCATTAACAAAGGCAAAACCGTTGACAAACTCGATGTTAAAATTTTTTACGGAAAAGCGGCGGTCTTCGAGCTTGATTGTGAAAAGCAGATTAATGTGAAGGATTTGCGTAAACTTAAAATTGAAGGCGAAAAAAGAGTTCTCTTTAAAACAAGAAATTCCAGACTCTGGAAACAGAAGCACTTCAATAAAAAATATGTTTTTTTTACGGGCAAATCAGCCCAATATCTCGTTGACTGCGGAGTCAGACTTGCAGGGCTTGATTATCTATCCGTAGAGCAATTCGGAAATGAAGCGCATCCCGCGCACGATGTTTTTTTGTCCAATAATATGGTTCTGCTTGAAGGGTTGAATCTTACCGAAATAAAACCCGGAAATTACACTCTTTCAGCGTTTCCGCTCAATCTCGAGGGACGGGAAGGCGCGCCGGTGCGCGCAGTTTTGATTGAGGAATGAAAAAATTTTAAACACGGAGGTTTCATAAATGGCAATTGTCAGACTCACCGAGGAGATGAAAAGGGAGATAATGGATTCCTATGTAAGAGGTCTCGGAATCGAGCCAAAACGTCTTTCAAAAGAGGAAACGGAAGAGGAAATCATAAACTTTCTCAATAAAAATAATGTTTGCGTATTGGGTTCCTGCGGGAAAGACGGAAAATCGAGGTCAACGGTAGTTGATTTTGAAAATGACGGAATGAATATTTATATAATTACAGAAGGCGGAGGCAAGATTGACAACATCCTTGAAAATCCAAATGTGTCTCTGGGAATATATGCCCCTCATAAAACTATGAAAGGGGTGCAGGGAGTAAATTATCAGGGGAAGGCGGAAATTTTCACTCTTGAAGACAAGGAGGAGATGGCAAAGATTCTTCCTCTTTTCAGAGAGGTGATGGAGAATTTCAAGAAGGAGGTAAAGAATGTCACTCCGAGACCTGAGATAATGAAGGCAATCAAGATAACTCCTGAGCGTGTAGTTTTTATCTGTTACGGCAAGGGAATTGCAGAAGCAGTCTGGACAAGATAGGATAATAACGAAAATATGTTTTTTGAAGAAGAACTTTCGTTTTCCCTGAAAAGGATTATTCAGGCTCTTTCCCTGATTGTGCTTGTTTTTGTAATAGGTACCGTCGGTTATTATCTGCTTGGGATAACAGAAGGGAAAAGCTGGGGAATTTCCGAATGCGCCTATATGACGGCAATCACAATTTCCACTGTCGGTTACGGCGAAGTAATCGATGTGGGAGACAGCGCTTTCGGAAGGGTTTTTACCGTAATTCTCATCCTGAGCGGGATGGGAGTGGCATTGTATTCAGTGAGTACTATAACCGCCTTCATAGTTGAAGGAGATTTAAAAAAGATACTTGAGAGAAGAAAAATGAAAAACCTTATCAAAGCAATGAAAAATCATTACATCATATGCGGTTCGGGCATAACCGGGTACGGCATAATAAAGGAGTTGCTCCTTACAAGCAGAGAGTTTGTCGTAATCGATCCGGAAATCGAACATATAGAAAGAGCAAGGAAATTGGGGGAATTTCTTTATATAATGGGAGATGCCACGGAAGATGAAACTCTTCTCGATGCCAACATCGAGCACGCAAGGGGATTGATTTCCACACTTCCCGATGACAAGGACAACCTTTTTGTGACAATAACGGCAAAGGAATTGAACCCTAAAATAAGAATAATATCGAAGGTGATAAACGATAATTCTTCCTCAAAACTCCTGCGCGCGGGCGCGATTTCCGTTGTTTCTCCCAATGCAATCGGCAGTATGAGAATGGCATCAGAGCTTGTCCGTCCCCACGTGGTAAGCTTTCTTGACGGGATGCTGAGAGGCAGGGACCAGAATTTCAGAATAGAAGAATTTACCATAACAGAAAATTCAAAACTTATAGGAAAATCTCTCGGTGATTCTCCCATTTACAGGGAAACGGATATTCCCGTTCTTGCGATAAAACATCCCGGCAGGAAGGAATACACCTATAACCCTGACCACCATCTGAAGATTGAAGGAGGAATGGTGCTTATCGTGCTCATCGACAGCACGGGGCTTAAAAAACTGAACGGATTTAACTGAAGAATACAGAAAGCCGTCAATTTGCCTTATGGATAGCATATCAAATACAACCGCTTTTGTCGCGGGGCTGATTTCATTCATCTCCCCCTGTGTACTTCCCCTTGTGCCTGCTTATATCTCCTTTATATCGGGAGTCGCCATCGACGGTGGTGATTCCGAAGAATCACCGAAAGGGAATACGGCGAAGATATTCCTCAATGCTTTTGCTTTTGTCGCGGGTTTTTCTTTCGTATTCATAATTCTTGGCGCCACGGCAACAGCGCTTGGAAACTTTATGTCTTCAAAGTTGTCGCTTTTCAGTCAGATTGCGGGCGTAGTCATAATCCTATTCGGGATTCATATGACGGGGATTTTTAAAATCGGATTTCTTAATATGGAGAAGCGGTTTCACATAAAGAGCAAAAGGGCGGGCATAGGCGGTTCCTTTATAGTGGGACTTGCCTTTGCCTTTGGGTGGACTCCCTGTATCGGGCCTGTGCTTGGCGCCATACTTGCCATAGCGTCTTCGAAGAATACGGTCAATGAGGGAATAACGCTTCTTATTTTTTATTCCGCGGGGCTTGGAATACCCTTCCTGCTTACGGCGCTGGGGGTTAATCAATTTTTTAAGTTTTTTTCCGCAATCAGGCCTCATATGCGAAAGGTTGAAATTACGGCGGGAATTTTTCTTATCATTATAGGCGCGCTTATTATGACCAACAATTTTCAAAAACTTATATATCCTATCTCGTGGTCGATAGGCCTTTAACTTTTTGTAAAATTTAATCTTTTCCGTTTATTGAATGAAAAAAATATCGGTTGTAATTCCTGTAAAAAATTCTTTTAAAACGCTGCCGGAATGCATAGAAGCGGTTAAAGCTAATGATTACGGGAATTTCGAAATAGTAGTCGTGGACGACCTTAGCGAGGATGAATCCTGCGATTATGCAAGGAATGCGGGGTGCAGGGTCGTAAAATCCCATTCTCCCCATGGCGTTTCCGCGGCAAGAAATACAGGCGCGCGGGAGAGCGAGGGAGAGATAATCTTCTTCATAGATTCGGACATAATCATCGGGAAGGATTCCCTCAGGAAACTTGCCGCCATTTATGAAAGTATAAATCCCGATGCCATTGTAGGTGTGCAGTCGGAGAGACTTAGATTCGATAATTTTTTGAGCCAGTTTAAAAATCTCTGGATGCGATACACATATCTCAATCAATCCGAATATGTGGCGCTCTTTTATACAAGCGTTGCCTCCATAAAAAGGGATATTTTCCTTAAAGCAGGGGGATTTGACGAAAAATATAATGTGCCCAATGTGGAGGATACTGACTTTGGTCAAAAACTTTCAGGTGAAGGTTACAGGATATATCTTTCCGGGGAGATTTCCGTAGAGCACATAAAATCCTATGAATTTTTATCGCTTCTAAAAACCGATTATTACAGGACAAGAGGTCTTGTGAAAATGGTTTTAAGGAAGGGACTTTCCAATATGGCAGGAGGAAACACCTCTTCGGTGCCGAGTATTTATATGCTTCAAATGCCTGCTTTCGCGCTTTTAATTCTTCTGCTTTTGGTTTTTTTCGTAACGCCAAAGTCTGTTTTTTTATGGCCTGCTTTGCTCTGTTTTCTGGCAATAATCGCGGCGAACAGCGGTTTTCTGAAATATCTCATAGGCCGAAAATCATTCTCATTTGTAATAATTTCATTTTTTTTTATAATAATTGATAATGTTTCTGTCGTTTCGGGTATCATTTTAGGCATATTTTCATATTTTTTGACGGACAACAAATATTACTGAAAGGGTTGAATGAGCGCGTCCGGTTATCTCAGGCATTTGAGTAAAATTGTAACAAAGAAAGCATCCACGCCTGTTTATCTTGTACTCTTCATAACGGAAAACTGCACGGCAAACTGCGTGCACTGCCTTCTCGGCGAAAGAGAGGAAAGCACCAACGAACTTACTCTCGATGAAATAGAAAAGATATCATCTTCGATGGACGACATTCTCTTTCTTCTTATGACCGGAGGAGAGCCATTTTTAAGGGATGACATAGACGAGATAGCTTATATCTTTTACAAAAATAACAAGATAAGCAATCTCGGCATTCCGTCAAACGGCTCGCTGAAGGAAAAGGTGGTTGCCAGTGTCGAGCGAATTCTGGAAAAATGCAGGGGCGTTGATTTTGCCATAGACATATCAATCGATTCCATAGGCACCGAGCACGACAAACTTCGCGGACATGAAGGTCTCTTTGAAAAATCCATATGGACATACAAGGAACTCAGGAAGCTCAAGAAGAGATACAAAAATTTCAATCTTAATGTTGCCCTTACCGCGTCGAGCTTTAATCAGGACCGCCTTAAGGAAATATACGATTATCTTAAAAATGAACTCAAAGTCGATGCTATTACCTATCTTCTCACAAGAGGAAATCCGAGAGTTTCAGGCGCGAAGAACTTTGATGTCAATAAATATCTTGAGCTTGCTCAGATAATAAGGAATGATACAAAAAACAGTTCGCTTGCGGGATATGAAAATTATTTAGGAAGCGACCTTATCAATGCAATGAAGATAATAAGGCAGGATGTGATAGGAAAGATAGTAAAGGAAAATAAAAGCGTGCTTCCCTGCTATGCAGGCGCGTTGAGCGCTGTAATACTAAGCCACGGCGATGTTTACCCCTGCGAATTGCTCGATAAAAAGATTGGCAATCTCAGGGAAAGCAATTATGATTTTAAGAAAATATGGAAAAGCAGGGAAGCCGGCGAAATACGAAAATTCATCAAAGATACTAAATGCTTCTGTACCTATGAATGTTTTCTCACTAACAGCATATTGTTTACTCCTTCGATGTTTCCCCATATCTTTAAAGAGTGGCTCGATATAAAGAAAGGAAAAATGTCATCCCCTGCAAAAAGGAGGGAAGAATAAAATATGTATAAGGACTTGAAACTTTCCGTTGTAATGCCCTGTTACAATGAGGAGGATGCCCTGGGAAGTGTAATCCAAAGCATACCCCCCTTCGTTGACGAAATAATCGTTTCGGACAACAACTCCACCGATAAGACGTCGGAAATTGCCAAATCCCTGGGCGCAAAGGTAGTTTTTGAAGAGCGAAAAGGTTACGGGCGCGCCTATAAAACAGGATTGAAAAACGCAACAGGTGATGTAATCATAACCCTTGACGGAGACGGCACTTATCCGACGATTGCCATTCCTTATCTGGTGGAGATACTCATGCAGGATAGGCTCGATTTTATATCGGCAAGAAGAATGTTTTCAAGCTGGGATATTCTTAGCAAGCAGAATTACAAGGAAGCGACAATCAGGTATATAGGCAACACGGTGCTGTCAACGATGGTTATGATTCTTTTTGGGATGGTTATGCATGATTCGCAATCGGGAATGTGGGTTTTTAGGAGAGAAGTTTTATCCACGATAAAGGTTACAAGCGATGGGATGCCCTTTTCTGAAGAGATAAAAATCGAGGCATTCAAAAACGAATCAATAAAAGCAAGGGAAGTCCCTGTGGAGTTTTTTTATCAAAACAGGGAAGGTGACAGCAAACTGAATGTATGGGGCGACGGCACGAAAAATCTTCTCTTCCTTTTTAAAAAAAGGTTTAACCTTATAAAGGAAGACAGTCCCTGGTAGGGGATTTAGCCGTTGTCCGCCATTGATGAAAGTCCGAAAGCCTTCATGTCTCTGAATATGCAGTATTGCCCTTTGTCAAGATTTCCCGGAATAGTGAATGAAAACTTTAAATATGCTGAATTCTCTTTCAGGTCTAAAATTTTTCTGTACCATCCGAAATAGGTGAAGTCTCCCGTAAGAAATGCCATAGGATTTATAATTTTCTTCTCTACGAGTTTTCCACCTTTATCGAAAAATTCCGCTTCAAAGACCGGTCTTATGGAATAGTGCGAAACGGTTGCGCGCCCGGATATGATGATGCTTTTGATTCCCCTTACGTCAATGGCTTGCGATTCGGAGCTTATTTTTTTCGCTTTCTTTATTATCCTGAATTCGATGTCTTTACCGTATTTTCCCTCGCTTTCCGAAACCGAAAAGGAGTGTGCAGCGTTTTTGCCGTTTTCAGCCGAAGAAGGATTCGTGAAATTGATGTTAAGTGGCGAATATAAAAATTCTCCCCTCCAGATATTGATGGGATTCCACCCGGGATAAGAAGAAACAAGGTTATACTTATTGTCCTTCGCGAATTTTTTTAAAATTGGAGGCGGTTCGCTACCGTAAGGACGCACGACGTAGATATTCGATTTGCCTTCTTTTATTTTGCCTTCCCTTTCGCCTTTATCGAAGGCGCCGTATTTGGCAACGCACCAGAGACTCCAGGGAGGCAGGCCCGTTAAAAAGTCTTTTTTGCCGTATTCGCTTTGAACTGATTTTGCCGCTCCGCCCCAGTTTTCCTTTTGTAAAAAAAGAATGTTTTTGTTGACTGAAAAAAACAGGAAGAAACAGATTGTTATTATGAACCCTGAAATGATTCCCCGTGTTGTTGAAATCTTGAAATTTGCATTTGCCTTCTTCAACCTTTCGCTAATCTTTACGCTTAATTCGGAAATACTTCTTCCTGCGAGAATTATGAAAAAGGGGAGCAGAAATGATGAGTATCTCTCCTGAAAAATCCAGTTTATTGAGAGAAAATAAAAAAGAATGAATGAGAGAGGCACTGCCATATTTATAATGATAAATAGAAGGGAGTCCGTTTTTTTTAGGGAAAAGAAAATGCCGCAGAATGCAATGGCGCATATAAGGATTGCCGACAAATTGTCTCCTCCGCCAAACCAGAAGAATGTCATATAGAAGACGTCTTTAATTTTTTGAAAAAGCGTTATGTCCACAAAATTCTCGTGCCTGTTTGTAATCTGCGTGAGAAGATGGCTTATCCAGGGAAGAAAAAACAAAACAGCGACAAATCCGCTCGCAAAGAAATTTATGAAAATTTTTTTCGGGGCAAAGTCTTTCATAGCATTTTGTTTTTTCTTAAGCAGGAAGAATACGCACAGATAGATAAACTGCGAAATCGCGAGAAAAGCAGTAAAATAATGGCCGTAAAATGAGAGAGTTAAAATTACGGTAAAAACAATCCACCCCCTGAAACTGCTATGCTTAATCGCCTTTATAAAGGAAAGCGAGAGAGCGATAGACGCAAATATGAAAAAAGAGTAAAGACGGGCATCCCTGGCGCAAATGATAAAAAGCGGGGAGATTGCAAGAAATAATGCGGAGATTATACCTTCTCTTTCGCTGTATAACTCTTTTGCCAGATAATAGATTGAAACTATTGAGCCGAAGGCAAGGAGAAGCGATGGAATTCTCAGAGTAAACTGCGAGTCCGCGCCGAGAAGATGGGCAATATGGACAATGATGTAGTAAAGAGGAGGGCACGCTTCTTTGTGGCTTACAAGACGAATCATCTCGCGAAATGATTGCTGTGCATAGGTTGTTGTCTGAATTTCATCTATCCAGAAACTGATTTCTCCCAGTTTGTATGAATAAATGAAAACGGCGGCAACTGACGTGAGAAGGATAAACGAAAGGTTGAAACGCCCTGAATCATTTTCTTTCATAAGGAGATGCTTCGTTAGTTTTTTTAAAGTCTTATATGTGATTATGTTAATGAGAAAAATGAGGATTTGTCAATTCAAAGAGGATGATGAAAACAGAGCAACAGTCTCAATTGCCTTAAAATAAAAAAGGGTGGGTGAAGGGGATTGAACCCTCGACAACTGGAACCACAATCCAGCGCTCTGCCAACTGAGCTACACCCACCATCGGTATTTCCTTTAGGGAGTGCTGAATTTAGTTTAATTCTTTTTCTTTGTCAAGCCTGTCCTTGACACGT
>CAZJVM010000079.1:0-10774 GCA_964549305.1 uncultured bacterium | reverse complement strand
TAAAATGGAGTCTCGATTTGGAAAATCCCGTGCACAATAAAATCAGGAAATGATTTCTTTAGCAGAGAAAAGGGGTCGGGTCTGCTTTTGGCATTTGTTATGAATGATAGATGAGAATCTGCTTCCTCCTTCAAATCCTGTGCCTGAGGCATCCACCATTTTGCTTCTTTTAGGCGGACTTGCAGGGATTATCATAAGAAAGAAAATCTCATAACTGATAATTTCTTAGAAAAGTTTTGCAAGATTATTATGCCGCAAAGACAGGGGAAACCGGATTTAAATTAGTCACTAAAATCGTTCCCTTTTACTCATCCTTATCAAATCGGTCGAGCATATCAGGTGGCGCGTATTCTTCGATAAGTTTTTGAAACCTTTCGTTTGTAACGTTTTCGGCACCTTCTTTTTGAACTATGTCTTCAGTCATCTCTATGACCATTTCCTGTATGGCAGAGGGGATTTGACGGACTCCGTCGAGCGCTTCCTTATCCCAATTCATCGTGGTTTTAAGCTCTCCTTTAAACTCATCTTCCTTTGGCGGTGCTTTCAGCTTAATCATCTCGATATCCCCGATGTGCCCGTAATAAAAATATTTTCTCTTTTCGTCTCCCAACCCTATGGGAAGGTTAAGTTTTCTGAAACGCTCATCGCGCCTCAAATCTATTAATTCCTCATCCATCACGATTGCCTCAATCTTTCCGATGACCTGTCCCTGCGTTTTATCGAGAGTATATTGCCGGTCAAGGGAACACTCGATAATTTGCCCGCACTCCTTGATGCTCGGCGGTTTTACCTTCTGTGATGGTATTTCAGTAAAGCGAGTATGTTCAAGCTCATTAACTCCTTCGGGATAGAAACGGCAGGTTTCCATCATATCCTCGAGATAGTCGGCAGTAGGGAAATTTACTACAAACTCTCCTGTTGCTTCTATATTTTTATAAGTGTGAGTGAATTTTCTCATTCCAACAATAACGCGTGGATTCTTATTCATAACATCGTACTGCATAAAGAAGGAATAGGGCGCAGCATTGACTTTGCCTTCCTTGTCTATAGTGGTGATTATAGTTATCATCTTTGGAAACACGACTACATCGGAATACCAGAAGGGTTTGATAGGAACTATTTTTTTCATTTTCAACCTCTTGAAATATTGTTTGCCTTTACTTGTCTGATGACCTTTTATCCTGAATCTTGTCCATAAATTCAGGAGTTATAACAGTGACACCTTCTTCGCGCGCCGCTTTTACTACACCTCCGATTACTTTTTTCAGGAAAATGTTCGGCACCTTGACTATCTTCGCGCAGGCATCGTCCTCCCATTTAATATCAGGGTCAAAACGGTCGCAGGCATATTTTACAACTTCAACGGCGTTTTCTTTGTCCTGTGGCACAGGCACGGCAAATGGTTGTGAATGTCTTGTAAACCAAAATCTCACATTATCCCTGTAACCGTAATCAATTGGTATGCGCGGAAAACCCTTGCCCTTGAAGAGTGAATCTTTCCATTTCTTCCTGAGCAGAATCTTGTCTATGCGAAGAAGAAAATGTGATTCCACAAGCTCATCATTATGTTTAAGGGGGTATGAATCGTCCCAGGTGCATTCGAAGACCTGAAACGCCTCCTTTACTATATCAGGGAATTTTCCGTTATTGGGGGCATCTTTCGAATCAGACTTTTTCGTAGAAGGTAACAATGTAAAGATACTGTTTTTCATCTTATCTTCTGTAGTTTCACCGGGAAAACCGAGCATAACGCAGTTTTTAAGATATTTTTTCTTGTCGGGAATAAAATTCAGGGAGCATACTTTTGTCCTTAAAATGTTCTGCGCGGTGTTGCTTGTACCGCGCGATATTAAGAGCATCGCGTGTCCCTTGCCGCCTGTGATTATTTTTGGAAAACAGAGAGAGTAGGGACCAAGGTTGGTTTCTCCCGATTCGGAAATAGTGCTTATGAGCATAACAGGCATAGGAAAGAAGCTTGAAGTCTGGTAAAAATTATCAAGAATTCTGATCTCTTCAAATTTGTGGGACATTGAATATCTCCTTATTGAATTGAATTCTCTGACTATAAAAAAGTAATAAGGATGATGTCAATCAGAAACTGAAATAAAGGTTGATATGTTCACTTTTGTATATCTTGTTCGCATTGCTAACGGGAAGATTGGTTGCTTTTTTCCGTCATTGTCCGCTACTCTTTTATTTGTCATTATCCGGCTTGACCGGATAATCCAGGGAGTAAGGGCAGGAAAAAGGGTACATCTCTTCCCCTCTACGGATAAAATTTTGCTACCGGAGGCAGTGTCTGATAATTCATTGCCTCGGGCGGTATGCCTACTTTTACACCCAAAATAAACCCCTTGTCTTCCGTAAGATTGAATTCAACCCATTTTCCTCTGTCGTGAAGTTGTTTGTCCTTATCCTGAAGTGTGAATTCTTCGTCCTTTCTTCTTTTGATAATTTCAAGCGATGTGTCGAGGAATAGCTCTCCAAACTCTTTGAAGAAATCAAATCCGTCATCTTCGAGGTCAAAAGCGATTCCTCTTCCGCCAAGTACGGTTTTGCCGGTGTATTTTGAAGTGAAAAGATAATTGAGACGCTTGAGCATATCATCGTATTTTTTGCCGTGTTTTTCGCAAAGCCCTTTCATTGCCTGTCCGAAATAATCAAGGTCTTCGTCAATAGCGATGGAAGGGGATATATCGCAAAGACCCATAAATTTTTCGCCTCCGTTTGCTCTGTATCTCAAACTTATTGCAAGAGTGGGCACTTTGGGATTTGCCATATAGGTGAGAATTTCAAAAACGCGCACATCCGCCCCGGTATCCGTGTTGGGAAGTTTAATTTTCAGAGCGGAGTAACTTACGCCCGCTTTTTCGAAAACCTCGCCCATAAAAAGGCGCACTTCCATAAGTCCCAGTTCGGTATCCCATTTTCTTTTTGTTGTGATTCCCATAGGGTCGATCTTTGCGAATTCTCCGAGCGCGCGGTTTGTAAGCTCTTCAAAGAAACTATCAACTTCCTTAATTTTGGACATTCATTTACCCTCCTGATAAGCGCCATTGATATTTATTCAAATTATATAAATTATTTCATCTAAAAATGGTATGTTTAATTTTAAGATAGAGGGAGTGAGTTGTAATGAAAGACCATATATTAGTCGGCGTGGATACGGGAGGCACATTCACCGATTTCGTCTATATGGACGAAGGGAAACTCAAAACATTTAAAATACTTTCAACGCCCTCAAATCCCGCGGAAGCCGTATGCGGAGGCCTCGATGCAATATCGATGGAAAAAAGAAAAACCGTCATTCACGGCTCAACTGTTGCCACCAACGCGCTGCTCGAGAGAAAGGGCGCCGTTACCGCGCTCATAACAACAGGCGGGTTCGAAGATGTTATAGAAATAGGAAGACAACAAAGAAAAGAGCTTTACAACCTTAAATATAAAAAAGATGCACCTCTCATTACGCGGGAGCGAAGACTGTCCCTTGAGGAGAGAGTCCTCTGCGACGGAGAAGTATTGAAGTCTCCCCATAATGAAGAGATAAAAGCAGTTGTTGCAGAAGCAGTAGAAAAGGGCGCTGAATCTGTCGCAGTCTGCTTTCTTTATTCCTTTATAAATCCGAAACACGAAAAGCTTGTGGAAGAGGAATGCGAAAGAAGAGGGCTTTTTGTTTCTGCCTCGCACCGCATTATTCCGGAATTCAGAGAATATGAAAGAACTTCCACTACAGTCGTGAATGCCTATGTGTCGCCCGTGATGAAGAAATACATTTCATTTCTCAAGAGCAACCTCTCCGAAGATGATTTACTGAGAATAATGCAGTCAAACGGCGGAAGTATATCGGCGGATACGGCAATGGATGAATCTGCAAGGACAATACTCTCAGGGCCTGCAGGCGGTGTCGTGGGGGCTTTGGATGTAGCAAAAAAGGCCGGAAAGAATAAAATTATAACCTTCGATATGGGAGGCACTTCAACGGATGTTTCCCTTGTTGACGGAGATATGTCAATAGTTACCGAATCTGCTATTGCCGGTATGCCTGTAAAAGTACCTATGATAGACATCCACACTGTTGGCGCGGGAGGTGGTTCTATTGCGAGGATTGACGGAGGAGGCGCTCTGAGAGTCGGGCCTGAAAGCGCGGGCGCGGACCCGGGTCCTGCCTGTTACGGCAAAGGAAACAGGGCAACCGTAACAGACGCGAATCTTTTTCTCGGACGTCTCTCGCCGGATTATTTCCTCGGCGGAAAAATGAAGCTTTACCCGGAAAGGGCGCAAAGAGCTATCGGAAAATTATCGTCTGAATCCGGAATCGACCCCTTCACGCTTGCCGAAGGAATAGTTGAAGTGGCAAATGCAGAAATGGAAAAAGCGGTACGTGTAATATCCATCGAGAGAGGATATGACCTTCGCGAATTTTCTATTGTGTCATTCGGAGGCGCAGGCGGACTCCACGCAGTTGCCCTTGCCGGTAATCTTTCAATGAAAGGTGTAATCATACCATATGCACCGGGGCTTTTGTCGGCTGTGGGGATGCTCAAGGCAGATGTTGTAAAGGATTATTCGATTACTGTAATGCTCAAAGAAAATGCTACCTCCTTCAATGATATTGAAAACAGATTTTCTCCTCTTTGCCAAAGGGGTGGTGTTGAAATGGCTAAGGAGGGTTTTAAGGAAGAGAAACTCACTTTTAAAAAATATGTTGATATGCGTTTTGAGGGGCAGTCTTACGAAATTGTCGTTCCCTTCAGCGATGATTATGTGAAACGTTTTCATTCGCTTCATAAACGTTTGTACGGATACAGTCACAGCGGTGTGCCTTGTGAAATAGTGAATTTAAGATTGAGGGTGTCCGGCAAAAGAGAAAGCGCGCCTGTGAGCGGAAAGGTGAAAAATAATGAAAAGGGAATTTCTCTGATTGGCGAAGGTGAAATATTTTATGAGTCGCGGAAGATGAACGCGAAATTTTATGACCGTGAAAAATTACTGCCCGAAAACAATTTAGAAGGCCCCGCGGTTATAGTTGAATACAGCGCAACCACATTTATTCCGCCGCGATGGAAAGCCGGAATAGATGATGAATATAATGTTATAATTGAAAGGATATAATGACTGATGTAAATCCCATACTGCTTGAAGTGTTTAAAAACAGGTTGTCTTCGATTTCTGAAGAAATGGGGTCAACGCTGAGGCGCACTTCGTTTTCACCTAATATAAAGGAAAGGCGCGATTATTCTTGCGCCATATTCGATAAAAAGGGTGATATGGTTTCACAGGCGGCGCACATACCGGTGCATTTGGGCTCGATGCCGTTGTCCGTTAAATCGGTCCTCAAAGAATGTCCTGTGTCCCGTGGTGCCATGGCAGTTGTAAATGATCCTTTTCGGGGGGGAACGCATCTTCCCGATGTAACGGTTGTTGCCCCGGTTTTCTGCGGTGATGGCGAAGAAGCGGATTTCTATGTGGCAAACCGCGCGCATCACGCAGATATGGGAGGTATGGCTTCCGGATCAATGCCAATATCCACATCCATATTTCAGGAAGGAGTTATAATCCCGCCTCTGTTGCTCGTGCGTGAAGATAAAATTGATGAGAGCGTGTTGAGACTCATTACGAGCAATGTGCGTACATCGGAAGAGCGCAGGGGGGATTTCAGCGCGCAGATAATGGCAAACCTTACGGGGGTAAAGAGGTTGCGCGACACAGCGGATAAATACGGAAGAGAGGAAACGCTCTTTTACGCTTCCGCGCTTCAGAATTATACGGAGAAAATTGCCCGAAAAACAATAAGCCGAATACCAGACGGCGTTTATGAATTCGATGATTTCCTCGACGATGACGGTGTCGGTACGGAATCGATAAAGTTAAAGGCGGTGATTACCGTGGAAGGCGACTGCCTGACTGCCGACTTTACCGGTAGCGCGGCGCAGGTGAAGGGGTCTGTAAACGCTGTAAAAGCGATAACACTGTCTGCGCTCATTTACGCGGTGAGATGCCTTATGCCTGAAGACGCGCCTACAAACGCGGGTCTTATGAAGGTGATAAATCTCGTAACGGAGAGGGGGTGCATAGTCGATGCTCAATTTCCGTCGGCAGTGGCAGGAGGCAATGTTGAGACATCACAGAGGATAGTGGATGTGATTTTAGGCGCGCTTTCCAAAGCGATGCCAGGTGAAATATGCGCAGGGGCGCAGGGTACGATGAATAATACGGCAATAGGCGGAGTCGATGAGCGCAGGGGAAAAACCTTCACCTACTATGAAACAGTCGGCGGCGGAATGGGCGCGTTCAAAGAAGGCAACGGCGCGTCAGCGGTGCAGTCGCATATGACAAACACTCTAAACACTCCCATAGAGGCAATGGAATATTCCTACCCGGTCATTGTGAGGCGCTACAGCATCAGGAAAGATTCAGGAGGCAAGGGGAAATACCGCGGAGGCGACGGTATTGTAAGAGAAATTGAATTCTTGTCCGATGCCGAAGTGACTGTGATTTCAGAGCGAAGAAAATACGCGCCATACGGTTTGGACGGTGGAGAGAAAGGCAAATGCGGAAAGAATACAATTATTCGCGAAGGTGAAGAAATTGATAAAAGCGGCAAATTCTATGACAGAGTAAAAAAAGGCGATGTGCTTCGAATCGAAACTCCCGGCGGAGGGGGATTTGGCAGCGCCGGTGATTAAACATTAACAGGGGGATGAATATGATTAATCGTGATGAATTGCTTGAAGCTATCGAAGCACCGATGACGCGGTATTGCGATAAGGCAAAAAAAGCTTTTTGCGATTGGAAACCTCTCCTTACCTCATCTGAAAAACTTCTTGCAGGGGAAGACGTGAAAAAAAATGAAGTCCCTGACATTTTTGTTCCTATAGTAAAATTTATGGTTGCTGTGATGGAAGAGGAAGAGTGGGACTGGTCAAAACCGGAGATACAGAATCTTTACAGAGAGGTTGCAGAAAGCGATATTTATAAAATATTTGCAGACGGCACGATGGATGTTGTTTCTTCTGTTTTAGACAAATATGAAATCGGAACGCTTGTTGAAGTGGGAGCAGGTTTAGGACATGTCACCACCGGTATATGTGATGAAATGAGAAGGAAAGAAATAGAGGTTCCTGTAATAATTTCTGACAAGATACCTCAAATCAGCGAAACAGGAGCAATGCTCAGGGGAAAATATCCTGAGTTTGATATATCAGATTTTCAATGGGATTTCAGAAAAGAGGTTCCGCGGGAGATGTTTCAAAAACTGAAAAAACCGGTTTTTCTCTTTGAGCGTTTCTGCATCCCATATACCGGACTTGAAGGTATTGATACTATAGCACCTCTTGCTGACATATTATTAATGGTAGAAGACCTTAACATCACCGGTAAAAAAGAAGCATATGATATAATATTTGAGAAAATCGGAGCAAATTTTCTGACACTCAGCGAAGCAGAAAAATTCCTGTCAAAACACTTTTCATTCATACATACCTGCGACAAGGAAGCAATAGAAGCAATCAATTCTCCTGTTACGGATTTTACTTTAGCGGCAAGGTAAATACCGGTCCAAGTTAATCCGGCATTTTTTATGAGTTAAAACAGAATAAATATGATTAATTTGTGTATTTTTAATATATTTTTTATTTAATAAAGAGAGTAATTAATAATAAAAGAGGAGTTCATTGATGATAAATCAGATTATAAGAGTATTCATTTCAGCATCATTTCTGATTTTTATATTAACATACGGAGGAATTGCAATGAGCATGGAATATAAAAGCAGTCTTCTTTTAGATTTTGAAAAATCAGGCAATGCGGATGGTTGGGTAAATGTTGACGATACAGTTATGGGAGGAGTATCGAGAAGCACTTTTGGAATGACGAAAGAGAGAAACGCGGTTTTTTCAGGGAATATATCTCTTGATAATTATGGAGGTTTTGCCTCCGTTATAAATGAAGAAAATTCATATGACTTGAGCGGTTATGAAGGTGTGGAATTGAGAATTAAGGGAGACGGAAATAAGTATAAATTCTATATGAAAAACGATGATAATCGCGACACTACCCTTTATCAGACAGTTTTTTTAACCGAGAGGGGGAATTGGATGACTGTTAAAATTCCTTTCGCGGATTTTATACCCACTTTCAGAGGACAGGTTTTAAATGATGCTCCGAAACTGGATGTAAAAAAGATTAGCGCTATGGGTTTCCTTATTTCCGACAAACAGGAGGGGCAATTTTCTCTTGAGCTTAAGAGTATTTCAACTTTCGGAGAAAAAAATAAAGAGACCAAATTGAATTACATTTTTCCAGAAGTTGCCGGGGCAAATCTTGAAGGTAAAAAATATAAATTGCCCGGTGATTTTGAAGGAGAATTCAACCTTCTTTTTATTGCTTATTATCGTGAGCAACAGCAACTTGTGGATACCTGGTTACCTTTCGCGAAAACGCTTTCCGCGAATAACGATAAGTTGAAATATTATGAGCTTCCAACTATAGAAAACCTCAATATTCTCTATCAGTGGTACATCAATTACGCTATGCGTTCCGGGATACAGGATGTTAAGGCAAGAGAGGCGACAATCACTCTCTATATAGATAAGGCGCCATTTAACAGGGCATTGGGAGTAGAAAACGAGCAGACCATATATGTATTGCTTGTTGATAATAAAGGGAATGTTCTTTTCAAAGGCGAAGGTGCATTTTCCGAAGATAAGGGGGAAAAGATAAAAGACATAGTCAAATAAACAATGTACTCTTAAACTAATGTTCCCGTAATTTAATTTCCGCTTTTTTTGAAGTTAGCGACGGCATCTTTTGTCTGCTCAATGGTAAGGGCGTTGTAGGCAGGCTTATTTTCGTTTATATCCTTACCGATGACTTTGTTCCTGTATGTTTCAATGGGAGTGGAGAAGTATGTAATCCTGTGCGAACCATAACTCATAATTGTGCTAAACTTTCCCTTCTTTTTGTATCCGTAGGAATATTCATAAGCTCCTTGTTCCGAAGCGTGTGCCCTGTCGTGAGCGCATCCGAGATTATGCCCTATCTCGTGGGCAAATGTCCTTTTGTCACAGTAATATCCTCTGCCCGAGGGTTTCCTGACTTCGACTACTGAATAAGCGTATGGGGAAAATGTTTTGTCCGCGCTGGTTAAAAGCCAACCCGTACCGCAGGGGGATTTTCCTTTTTTTCTGAATTTTCTCATCAGGCAGATTAAATCCGCTTTATAGGATTTTCTGAGCGACTTTACAGTCGCATTCTCTGTAATATACGTGAGGGCATCGGAAGTGCTGTTCGCTTTTTCCTTTGTTCCATCGTCATAGAAAGCTTCCGTAGCGGTTATATTCAGTTTCAGGTTGATGTTGCTGTTGGCATATGCCTGATTGGCAATATCCGCGTAATGTTTCACCAATCCATTGAGCTTGGATTTGTATTTTTTCTTAAGAGATTTAGTATATAAAACGAGTACATCGATTTCATTCCCGCTGTCCCTGTAGCTTTTGCGGGGGGATATTTCTTCTGTAGAGATATGAGTTGCGGGAGGAATAAGGGGAGAGTCGCAAAGGGGGTTCATTTTTTCTAAATCTTCCCTGACGATTCGGTAACTCTTTCCCGAAGGTTCCACCGCGTAGGATTCACCGTCAACGCTTATATCTCCGAATAATTTTCCGTCGGTTACCGAGAAAACAACGCTCGATAATTTTTTGCCTTCAACCTTGCCGAACCACGAATAATTCCCGTTACCGTCAGATGAGATATTTGTCATTTCGAGGGTTACGCTTTTGTCCGGCAGGTCAGCAATTATTCTTCTTGAACGACTGCCTTCAGGATTGATTAATGAAAAATCAACGGAAACTTTTTTTATGGCATCGGAGTGATACGCTTTTCTTTCCGCTGAAAAGCCCGGAGTATCTTTGTCGTGGAATAGTTCAGGAGGTGTTTCCGCATAGGAAGAAAACGAAACAAATATGGCAAAAAGTATAATAATTAAAAAACATATATTTTTCTTCATAATTCACCAACTCATTTTTTTTAAAACACTGATTAATGGATAGTTAATATTTACAACTTATCTAATCATTTTTTACAAGGCAAATATATATTTTAAAAAGTAAGCGAAAGGCAATGAGACAGATAATCTAAAAGGAGGAATGAAAATGTTTTCAAAAAAGACGCTTCTTTATCTTCTTTTGACAATCATTCTCGTATTTTCAGTAGGCGCAGGAACTATTGGATATTCAGCGTACAAGGGATACCAATGCTATTCGCAGGGGAAAATTGCTGACTACATTTTAGAAAAATGGAAGACACGCCTTGACCTCTCGGATGCTCAGACTGAAGAAATTAAGGCGTTGATTGACAATACAAAGGCACAAAGGCAGGAAACAAGAGAAAAACTGCTCAGCGAGAGAAAGGCAGTGGCAGAACTTTTCTTCACAGAGGGTTCGACAAAGGAAGAATTGCAGTCGGAAATAAACAATATAAGAGATGAAATATCGGGACTTGTGGACACATTTGCAGGCGTTGCAATTGATATCCGAAATGTGCTCACTCCCGAACAATTGAATAAATTGAAGGAGCATTACGAAAGCAGGAGTTATTGCAGGTATAAACGTCAATAAATGAAGAACTTGTTCGTTGTTTGGAAAAAGGAACGGTAACTGCAGGAGAATTAAGGGTTGTGAGGTTTGAGAGACTCTTTTCATAATACGGCATAAATTCCGACGGGTATCCAGTTGTTAATGTTTTCTGGATCTTCCAGTCGAGCTGGAAGATGACG
>CAZJVM010000078.1:0-11075 GCA_964549305.1 uncultured bacterium | reverse complement strand
AATTCAGTCTGATGTTGATTGGGTAAGACCCTTTATAAGAAACTCTGATGCAAGCAAAAAAGCATGGTTGCAACCTCTGGCGCAGTGGGTACACGGACAATGAAATTAAAAATTATTATATCGTTAATAATTACCGTGTTTAGTCTGAGTTTGCTACAGGTAGTTTCTATGGCACTGGAAACCATTCCTGATATAGGAATAATTGCCCCCCATAAGATGTATCCGGGACAGAGTACAATTCTTTTAATTTCATCAAAGGCAATTGATTTTAAAGAACCTGATTTTCCTCAAGATACTGTTGTTTCACTTGGTGAAGACATTATTACTAATACAATTGATGGATTGGAGGTAAATAGTTTAGGGGATAAGATTTTATTGTCAGTTGAGGTAAGTAAAAGTGCTCAAAAAGGATTTAGAGATATTATGCTTACATCAGCACTTGCAGGAGATAAAGTTATTTCCAGCGCAATTGAAATTGTGGACAGAAATGAACTTAATCTCGCTTTCAGTGCAAAGTCAGTAGTTGATTATGCCTTCAATTCAAATGGTGTTGTAGGGGTAATAGATTATAACCGTGACGGGAATAGAGACATAGTTGTTTCTCAACCTTCGTGGCATAAACCCTTTATTATATTTAAGGGACTTGGTGACAGAGAGTTTGAAAAAGTGGAAAAAATTGTCGGAAAGAAAAAATTCTTTTTTGGAAATGATGGCATGATAGTAGGAGACTTTAATGGTGACGGGAAAGAAGATGTTATTGAATTAGAAACAGGAGACTCTGAAGATAATGAAAATGGAAATATATTTGTTTTTTACGCAAAAGATGAAAGCAAAAAAAAATGGTTTAAAAAAGGAAATAAAATCAATTCCAGAGGGATTTATCCAACAACAATATTAAAAGGTAATTTTAAAAAAGACTCAAAAGATGATTTTATTGTTATTAATAAAGGCAGAAAAAAGAAATCCGGAAATGTGCAGGTGTTTCTCGGACGTAAAAATGGATTTAAGAAAATCAGACTTAAGGCCGGAAACCATCCTTCTTCAGGTTTTGTTATAGATGTAAACAGTGATGCACATGATGATATTGTTGTCAAAAGCGGAAATAAAATATTCAGTTTTCTTGGGAACGGTAAAGGGGATTTTAAGAAAAAAGTATCAAAAGGATTTAAAAATGAAATTCCTTTTTCATACAGTTTTATGGATACCGGTGATTTTACAGGAGAAGGCGATGCTGATATTGCATTGAGGTTGATTGACAATACGGGAGAAGGGATACATTTTTATTCCGGCATTTTAAGTGGTGATGGCAAAGGACAATTTACCTATAACGGCATTCAGGAGAATATGCCTCAATGGCATTATAAAAAAGATATTAACCAGGACGGAATAGATGATTTAATCTCTGCAGAAACAGATGGGGTGTTTACGGTTTTTACCGGAAATCAAATTGGAACATATGAAACCTCGCAAATGATAGGACCTGCACCAATAGCAAATTCAGTTAAAATTGCTGATTTGGATAAAGATGATAAATTAGATTTCATTCTTTTAGCAGATTTTGGGAATGAACCACCTGCAATATTTATTCTGTTTAATGATCTTCCTTAGAATAAAATAAAAGTACTGAGAATACTGTTTTGTATGTGTTGGAATGTTCATTTTTTTGCTTGTTCAAAAGAATGAACAAAAATTACCAGATTGCTATCTTTGAAATTTTGGCAAGGCGCAGGGCAAAATCAGGGAATATTCCTATAATCATTATTACTGCGGCGCACGAGAAAATCACCGCGAGAAGCTGTGGCGAAAACCTGCCTCCACTCCACTCACCTTCAGGCTCTTTCATATACATATAGACGATTATCCTGAAGTAATAGAATACTGAAACAACACTGTTTATTACGCCTATTATCGCAAGACTGATATATCCCGATTTTATAGCCGAGGAGAAGATGTAAAACTTTCCCATAAATCCCGCTGTCGGGGGAATTCCGGCAAGGGATATCATAAATATTGCCATACAGACTCCGAGCATTGGATATCTGAATCCTATGCCGGCGTAAGTGGAGATGTTAACCGCCTCCTTGTCTCTGCTGCTAAGCGCCGTTATAACGGCAAAAGCGCCTATATTCATCAGAGCATAGGCAAGCAGGTAGAATAGCAGGGAAGGAATGAAAAATTCGTTAAGCGCAACGAACGCGATAAGCAGGTATCCCGCGTGGGCAATGCTCGAATAGGCAAGCATTCTCTTTATATTTGTCTGCGCGAGCGCAACAAGGTTTCCAAGCGTCATCGTGAGCGCGCAAAGTATCCATATCACTTCACTCATATCGTTTATGATTGGAAGGAATGATGTTTGTATTACACGCACAAGGGCAATAAAGCCTGCGACCTTTCCGGCAGTTGCCATATATGCAGTTACGGGAGTGGGTGCGCCCTGATATACATCCGGTGTCCACATATGAAATGGCACGGCGGCGATTTTAAAGAAAAATCCCACAAACAGAAGCGCCATACCAATGAAAACCATATTGGGAAGCGATGAGTTTCCCGAAATGGCAGCGCCTAATTTTCTGAGATTCGTTGTTCCCGAAAAACCGTATAAAAGAGCGATTCCGTAAAGTAGAAATCCCGAAGCGAAGGCGCCTGCGAGAAAGTATTTAAGTGATGCCTCGTTTGAAAGAGGATTGCTTCTTTCAAATCCTGCGAGAACATAAAAGGCGATTGACATAATTTCGATTGAAAGAAATATTATGAGTAAGTCCGCGCCGCTTGCGATAAATGACATTCCCGCTGATGAAAAGAGTATGAGAGCGTAATATTCGCCTTTCCCGAAATTGAAATCTCTCAGATAACCTGAAGATGTAACAATTATAAGAAAGGAGATGATGAAGAAGAGCATCTTGCAGAAGAATGAAAAGCGGTCAACAATAAACATTCCGTTAAATGCCGTTACATTATGCCCCCACAAATTCATCGTCAGGCGAAATGACACGAGAATTGAAATAATGGAAACAAAAGTGAGAAACTGCCTGCTCATTCTTTGGAAAACCGAATCGAGAAGAAGCACGGCAAGCGCGCCGAGACAAAGCACTATCTCCGGCATAATCGCCTGCATGTTTATGTTTAACTGTGATAAATCGGGCATTCTTTTAAATACTCCCTAAAGTTCGAGCATCTGCTCTTTCTTTGTCCTGTCCCGCTCTGAATCAAATTTAAGCGAAACATTTTTTAAGTTAGTCATTGTTTTTACCAAATCGTCATTCTCTTTTTCTACAAACTGGTACTGCACATTCACCTTGCTGAGAAGTCCCTGCACTGAAGCATGCATCTTCTCGAGGAAGGGTTGAGGATATACGCCAATCATTATAATGAAAAAGATTACCGGAAGAATGACTATTAGCTCTCTCAGATTGATGTCGGAAATGTTCCTGTTCTCTTCCTTGGTGATTTCTCCGAAAAGAAATCTCTGTACCATCCAGAGCATATAAACGGCGGCAAGAATTATTCCCGTCGCGGCGAATGCCGCATAAACCCTGCTTGCCTGAAAAGTCCCCACGAGAATGAGAAATTCTCCGATAAATCCGTTAAGCCCGGGAAGTCCAATCGATGACAGCGTTACAATCATAAAGAATGTGGAGAAGACGGGGACAGTTTTCACGATTCCTCCGAAGTCCGCAATCATTCTCGTATGCCTTCTTTCATATATCATTCCAACAAGCAGGAAAAGCGCTCCCGTACTAAGCCCGTGGTTAACCATCTGAATTATGCTTCCTTCCATCCCCTGCTGATTGAAAGAGAATATTCCGAGCATAACGAATCCGAGGTGGCTCACGCTTGAATATGCCACAAGCTTTTTGATGTCCTTCTGCACCATAGATACGAGGGCGCCGTAAATAATTCCGATTATTGCAAGTACGCATAAATAGGGCATAAACTTGAACGCCGCATTGGGAAAAAGAGGAAGGCAGAATCTCAAAAAGCCGTATGTGCCCATTTTGAGAAGTACGCCTGCAAGGATGACACTTCCCCCCGTCGGCGCTTCAACGTGCGCGTCGGGCAACCACGTATGGAAGGGAAACATGGGGACTTTTATGGCAAATGCAAGCGCGAATGCAAGGAAAAGCCACGGCTGAATTTCAATTGGTATATGCAGTTTATAAAAATCGAAAAGACTGAAGCTGTATTCTCCGGTCTGCTGGTAATTCATAAAGTAGAGATAAAGTATGGCAAGAAGCATAAGTACGCTTCCGACCATTGTATAAAGGACAAACTTTACAGCCGCGTAAATCCTTCGCGGTCCTCCCCAGATGCCTATGAGAAGATACATGGGAATGAGCATTATTTCCCAGAATACATAAAAAAGGAAAAGGTCTGTGGCGACGAAAACGCCTATCATTCCCACTTCGAGGAGAAGCATTGAAATCATATATTCCTTTACCTTATCCTCTATCGCGCTCCACGACGCGAGTATGACGATTGGCGTAAGGAATGTGGTAAGCATAACAAGAAGAAGGCTTATTCCGTCTATTCCCACAGAATAATCTATGCCAAGCCCGGAAATCCACGGCAGTTTTTCCGTAAACTGAAAGTTTGCCGTCGCGCTGTTAAATCCGTTATATATTCTCAGAGAATAGAGAAAATCGATGACCGTTGTGGCAAGAGCGATAAAACGGATTATACCCTTGTTGTTTCTTCCCGTGAGAAGAATAAAGATTATGCCCACCAACGGGAAAAATGTTACAACACTTAACAATGTTAACTCCTCATTTAATATTTTATAAATCCACTATCAGAAAACGAGAATATATCCTGCCAGAATTACCGCGCCGAGAAGTATTGAAACAAGATATGTCTGCGCTTTTCCGCTTTGTATATTTCTCAAGCTGAGTCCGCCGTCTTCAAAGAATTCGGCAACTCCGTTAACAAGCCCGTCAATAACCTTTTCGTCAAAGAATTCCCAAAGTATTGTCGCGCCCCTTTTGATTGGGTTGACAATGAGCGCGTCGTAAATTTCGTCAACATAATATTTATTAAGAAGCAGGTTATATATCGGTGAAAAACTCTTTGCGAGCTTTTCAGGAACGTTTTTGTTCCTGAGATAAAAGTAGTAGGCAAGGAGGAGTCCACCCAAGGCGATTGCAACGGATGCAATCATCAGAGTCATCTCGAGGCTTTCGCTTCCGTGCCCTTCAGCCCTTTCTGTGCTTTCAGCGGCGAAACGGAATACTGGCTCGAGAAACCCCTCTATCCTGTTATGTCCGCCGAGTATATGCGGGATTCCCACATAACCGCCTATTACCGAAAGCACTCCGAGTATGGAAAGGGGAATAGTCATCGAAGGCGGAGATTCGTGCAGATGCTCCAGGGCGTGAGGTTCGACTCTCGATTCGCCACAGAAAGTGAGGAATACGAGGCGAAACATATAGAATGAAGTAAATCCCGCCGCGACGGCGCCTGTTACCCATAGAAGCGTATGACCGTAAGGCGATGAGAATGATTTCCAGAGTATTTCATCCTTGCTGAAGAAACCGGAGAAACCGGGAATTCCGGCAATTGCCAGTGTCGCAAGCAGGAATGTATAGAATGTTACGGGCATTTTCTTCCTGAGGGCGCCCATCTTCCGTATGTCCTGCTCGCCTCCCATTGCGTGAATCACGCTTCCCGAACCCAAAAAGAGAAGCGCCTTGAAAAATGCGTGCGTCATAAGATGAAATATTGCCGCGCCGAATGCTCCAACTCCGCAGGCAAGAAACATATAACCAAGCTGGCTGACGGTGGAGTAGGCGAGGACTTTCTTTATGTCCGTTTGCACAAGCCCTATGGATGCGGCAAATATCGCAGTGATTGCGCCGATTATCGCCACGGTGAGCATAGCTTCAGGAGCGATTATGAAAAGGGTACTGCATCGGGCGACCATATAAACGCCTGCTGTAACCATCGTTGCCGCGTGAATTAGCGCGCTTACGGGAGTAGGGCCTTCCATTGCGTCGGGAAGCCATACAAAAAGAGGAATCTGCGCTGATTTACCTGTTGCGCCTATGAAAAGCAGGAGAGTAATCCACACTATTGTGTTGCTTCCTACGGGGAAATTCGCTTCCGCCTGTGAAAAGACCTCCTGAAAATCCACCGAGTGGAAGGTGAAAAAGATTAACATTATACCGAGAATAAATCCGAAATCACCGATTCTGTTGACAATAAATGCTTTTTTGCCCGCATCGGTGGCGCTCTTCTTTTTATAGAAGAAGCCAATGAGAAGATATGAGCAGAGTCCGACCGCTTCCCATCCTACAAACATAACAAGGAAATTTCCTCCGAGAACGAGGACAAGCATAGAAAATGTGAAAAGGTTGAGATATGTAAAATAGCGTCCGTAACCTTCGTCATCGTGCATATAGCCCATTGAATAGACGTGTATGAGAAATCCCACTCCCGTTACAACCAGAATCATTATTCCCGAAAGCGGGTCGAGCTGAAAACACAAGTCCGCTTTGAATGTGCCGCTTCCAATCCAGGTATATAGGGTTTTCTCGAAAATCCGTTCTTCCGCGGGCATAGAAAGGAGATTGGAAAAGCTGGCGAGGGAAAGGAGAAAAGCGAGCCCAACTGATGTACAGCCCACAAATCCCACAAGCTTTTTTCCTATGTAGTTTCCGAAAAGCCCGTTTATCGCAAATCCGATGAGCGGAAGTATGGGAATCAGCCAAATATAATCAAGCATCGGTTATCTTTCCTATCCTTTCATCAGGTTAATTTCATCCACATTGACCGTTGATCTTTGCCTGAAGATGAGCAATATGATTGCAAGTCCCACGACAACTTCCGCCGCGGCGACTGTCATTACGAAGAAGACGAAAAGTTGTCCGTCCATATTGTCAAGATACCTTGAAAAAGCCACAAAAGTTATATTTACCGAATTCAGCATTAGCTCTATGCACATAAATATTATCAGCGCGCTTCTTCTCACAAATACTCCCACGGCGCCTATTGAAAAAAGTATTGCCGCGAGAATGAGGTAGTGGTTCAGCGTAATCATTACTTTACCCTCCTTGACATAAGCACCGCGCCGATGATTGCGACGAGAAGAAGCACCGATGTAAGCTCAAAGGGGAGAAGATACTCGGTAAAAAGGAGTTTTCCGAGAAGCGCGGTGTTTCCTCCTTCGCGCGTGATTGCCTCTGCCGTCGCTGTCCCTTTTGAAGAATAATTGACGAAAGCCGATGAGGCAACATACCAGACTTCGGCAAGAAGTAGGGCGCTTAGAATCAGCCCGCCTGCCTTTGCGCCTTTTTGTACTTTGAAGAAAAATTCCTCGCTCCTTAAATCAAGAAGCATTACGACAAAAAGGAATAAAACCATTATCGCCCCCGCGTAAACGAGTATCTGTATTATTGCCAGAAAATGGGCGTAAAGGGTCGCATAAAGCCCTGCAACGGAGATAAATGTTATTATGAGTGAAAAGACAGAAGCTACGGGGTTTTTCTTCAGCACCATAAATACCGCCGAAATTACGGCAAGAGCCGCGAAAAACCAGAATGCTGTTGTTTCCATTATCATCTTATATGATATCCCAGAAAATTAAAAATCCAGTAATGAGAATATTCAAAAGGGCAAGAGGCACCAGCACCTTCCATCCGAAAGCCATAAGCTGGTCGTATCTGAATCTCGGGAAAGACCATCTGACCCACACGAAGAAAAAGAGCACCGCTCCCACCTTCAGGGCAAACCACGCAAGGGGCATAAACCAGAGTTTGTCGATGATGGGAAGATTAAACCATCCTCCTATCGGGCTTCCCTGCCATCCGCCCAAATAAAGCGTTACGATGAGCGCCGATGCGGTAATCATATTTGCGTATTCAGCCATAAAAAACATTGCGAATTTCATACTGCTGTATTCTGTGTGGTATCCGGCGACAAGTTCGGAATCCGCTTCGGGAAGGTCGAAAGGGAGCCTGTTTGTTTCGGCAAAGCTTGAAATTATGAATATGATGAAACCCAGAATCTGGGGAAATACGAACCAGTATTTTCCCTGCCTGATAACTATTTCCGAAAGGTTAAGCGAGCCCGCCGTCATGATTACCCCCACAAGGGCGAGTCCCATTGCAAGCTCATAGCTTATCATCTGCGCCGAGGAGCGAAGTCCGCCAATAAGGGAATACTTGTTGTTTGATGCCCATCCGCCGAGCACGATGCCGTAGACGCCGAGCGAAGCGATTGCCACAATATAAAGGACTCCCACGTTAAGCTCGGTAATCTGCAATTCAACGGGGTTCTCCAGCAATCCGTTGAATGTCGTAGGCGCGCCGAAGGGAATTACGGCGAAGGTTACGAGCGCCGGTATTATGGAAATCATGGGAGCGAGAATGTAAAAGAACTTGTTTACATGCAGGGGAATGATGTCTTCCTTCATTATAAACTTGATTCCGTCTGCAAGAGGTTGAAGCAGTCCGGCGTATCCTACGCGGTTGGGTCCCACGCGTTTTTGCATAAAGGCGGAAACGCGCCTTTCCACAAGGGTGAGATAGGCGACTGTACCCATAGTGGCGCCGAAAACGAAAAGTATCTCCACGACCTTGATGAAAAGCGTGTTCGTTAAAATCTCAGAGATGTTCAATCCTCCCATTATTTCCTCTTGAAGCCTTTGCTATTTTAAACTGTCCAATATTTCGTCAACTTTTGCAGTGTCAAGATTTTCATAGTAATCGTCATTAATCTGCATCATTGGCGCGGTACCGCAGGAACCGAGGCATTCAACGGTAATAAAAGAAAATTTGCCGTCGGGCGTGGTTTCACCGACCCTGATTCCAAGTTTGTTTTCTATGTGGCTGACTATCTTTTGAGCATCCAGTATGTGGCAGGCAATGTTTGTGCAAACCTGAATAAAATACTTTCCCACTTTTTTCCTGTTGTACATTGTGTAGAACGTGGCAACGCCCTTTACCCTGCTTGTGGGGATTTCGAGAATCTGTGCCGCTTTTTCCATTGCCTCCTTCGATACCCAACCCTCTTCATTCTGAAGCAAATGGAGAAGGGGCAGAAGCGCGGCATCCTTTCGGGGATATTTTTTCAGAAGCTCATCTATTTTTTTATCTATATCCGTCATCGCCGCATTCATTTCTCTTCCTCCGCATCGCCGATGCCTTCCCACTCAAGCGCTTTCCTCTTCCATACATAGAGAAGTCCCGCAAGTAGAATGAATATAAAAATTACCATTTCGTAAAAAACAAAGGAACCGTATCCTTTGATTGACCTGAGCACTGCCGCCCAGGGATAGAGGAATACGGCCTCGATATCGAATATAATGAATAACATTGCGATAAGATAAAACTTTATAGGGAAACGAAGCCTTGCGGAACTTATGGGAGGCACACCGCACTCATAGGGAGAAAGCTTCTCGGAGTTAATCTTTCTTTTCCCTACGAGATATGACAGTATTATATTTACAGCGGCAAAACCGACTGCGACAACAAGCATAATTGCAACCGGCAGGTATGAATATAGTCCGTTTTCCACTTGATTATTCCCTGCACCTCTATGGGGTGCGGTATTCTCTGTCTATAAAAGATAATTTCAGCGGAGGATAAAAAATTATCCTCCGCCAGTAAACTATTTTTCTATATTACTAACCTATTTCTTACAAGTCTATTTAAAGAGAAGAATCAGCACAACAACGAGTGCGTAAATTACCAGAGACTCGATAAGAGCGAGACCGATAATCATTGCAGTCTGAATCTTACCGGAAGCATTCGGATTTCTTGCGATTCCTTCCATTGCCGCGCTTACACTGCGTCCCTGTCCGAGAGCACCGCCGAAAGCAGCGATTGCGATTCCCAGTGCGCAGGCAACCCATACATAGGTAAAGTTAACGCCGCTTCCAGCGCCTTCGGCACCTTCTGCTGCCATTGCCGCAGGTGCAACAAATAAGCAGGCAATCATAATAACTAGCATTGTCAGAGCAACTTTTTTCATCAGTTTTCACCCCCTTGATTAAATTATAAAACTTTTAAACACCTAACATGTTATATTCTCAATGTTCCTCTGACAGCGCCAGAGAAATGTAAATCATTGAAAGCACCATAAAAATCAGCGTCTGCACGAAAGCTACAAATATCTCCATTGCCATCATAGGCAGGGGATATATGAGAGGAATAGATACGAGTCCGAGAAAGCTTCCGATTACAAGATGACCGCCGAAAATGTTTCCGAATAACCTTATTGAAAGTGATACGGGTCTTACTAAGTGGCTGATAAGCTCAATGGGAAGCATCAGGGGAGTAAGCCAGACAATAGGTCCCGTGAACTGCTTTATATATTTCATACCATGGCGTTTCACTCCTACGATATGTGTCGTGAAGAAAACCACTATGGCGCATCCCCCCGTTACATTGATATTTGCCGTGGGCGAATCAAATCCGGGAATAAGACCCATAATGTTGGCTGTGAGTATGAAAAACGCGAGACTGCCTATAAGAGGCAGAAATCTTTTCGCTTCGTGTCCCATAATCTCTTCCATGAATTCAACGATTCCGCCTATTACGAATTCAAAGAAGTTCTGCTTGCCCGAAGGGATTTCCTGCAGATTCCTTTTTGCCCAGAGGGATAGAAAGGTCAATATCAATGTAACAAGCACGGCGAGCATTACGTAACGGTACTGTTCCTGAAAATGCTCGGATATCCCGAGAAGCATAAATAGATATACCGGAGGATGTTCCATCTCTACTCACTTTTTTTTATTATTGAAAACATCTCTTTAAAGCCCGCCACGATGCCAAGTACTGTCCAGATGATTAAGAAAACGGGCTTAGTATCAAGCCATTTATCGAGGTAGTAGCCGATTGCCAGACCTACACACGTTGATGCCACAAGAGCTATTCCTATTGTGCTTAGAAGACCCCATTGCCTGTATTCTTTCTGCTTTTGGTTGTCCTCGCCACTCATTTATATAGGAACGCTCAATTCCTCAATTGGAAAAAACCTTTTTAATTCCAATACTTATGTAATAAAAAAGGGTTATTTCCGTAAAATAAATTTGCTGTCTTTAACATAGAAAAAAATTATATGTCAAGGGAAAATACCCG
>CAZJVM010000077.1:0-11157 GCA_964549305.1 uncultured bacterium | reverse complement strand
CATTTTAGCACAATAAGCATTGCCTCACTATATCCGTAAAGGAGAATTACCTTATTCATCACCTAAAAAAATCAGGGCATCCTTATAAAAGGCTTGCCCTGAAATTTATCTTCAAAAAACACACTCTAATTAAACAACCGCATATATGCTTATCAAATCTTTTCTATTCTTGCCGCAAGCTTTTTAAAATCCGCCTGCCCTGAAACAGGATCATAAGCCCTGTGGGAAACTGCGTTAACAAGCCATTTATTCTTTTTAGGGTCTGCCGAGTCTGCAACTGAAAGATTCCACGGTGAGAAGATGTAACCTTTCGGCACTTCGGTTCTTGCAGGTTTTACCTTGCTTCTGATTCCACCCACACTCACCCTTCCTTCATAAGACCCTCTTCTTGTAGTAACGCGTATCTTATCTCCGTCATGAAGACCGTTTTCCTTTGCATCTTCAGGATGCATCTCAACATACTGTTCAGGAACAAGACGTCTTGTTGTTGCTCCGCGAATTGTCTTTGCCGTATGGAAATGTTCATAAACAATCCCAAGCCCAAGCCAGAAGGGATACTTATTCTTTGGAACCTTATCCCATTTTCTTCCCTTGTATTCAAAATCAGGCAATTCAGGAGTAAGCGCCATATCGCGCGCCTTCTTGAGGATGTCCATATGGTCAATGGTGTAAAAACCTTTTTGCGTGCCGAATTTATTAAGCTCCTTTGACATTGCTTTTCTCCGGGAATAATCCTGCTTGCACGTCTTTATATGAAGTTTCCCGTCGCTGTGCCTGAACGCGCCATAGGGTTTCTTTGTCCAGCCTTCTTCCTGCCCCATATAGCGTCTCTTTGTCCCGCCTGCCTTCGCAATTTCATAATTTGGAGCAGGCCACTGAATACCGCGGTGCATCCTGATCTGGTCATATAAACCCGTTCCGTCCTTTTTCCTCACTTCAAGCATACCTGTCAGGTCGCAGTCTGTTCCCTTTGATGCCTTGACGATTTCTTCAAAAACTTCCTCTGCGTCATAAAGTTCTGTTCCCGTGGGATGAAATTTCCTTTTCTTGTATGGAAAGATTTTCTCGCCGTCCAGACCGAGAAGTTTTGCAATGTTTTTACCCTTGTCAATCGCCATATCAAGATCAGGAAGGCATCCTTCAATACCGTCAGCGGTTTTGCCCACTCCGTCACAAATATCAAATCTTCTCTCTGAGCTTATATATGTTCCGCCCTGCCATTCTCCCCAGGTCATCGCGGGGAAAACAACATCTGAATAAAGAAGATTCGGGGCGTGCCTGTAAATATCCTGAGTAACAACAAAAAGCTTCTTCAGCGCGGGTCTTATAAGCGTATTGAGGTCGGGCTGATGTACATGGGTTGTGTACATATAAAACATCATTTTCACATCCCCCTTCATCGCCCTCTCGAAAAGTCCAATCATCATTCCGGGATTTTTTTCTCCCGCTGTCTTATCAAGCCGTCCTTTTGGAAGATTCCAGCTTTCATTCATCCATTCGCGGTGTTTTTGATTTGCAAGCGCTTCATTAAAAGGAAGTCTGCCTGTCAATCCCCCCATCAACCGTTCACCCATTGCATTGGGCTGTCCTGTCATTGAAAAAGGGCCTGCGCCCGGTCTGCCGATATTTCCTGTCAGGGCGTGGAGGTTGATGATGCTGATTACATTATGCTGACCGTGGATGTGCTGGTTATAGCCGATACCCCAGAATGAAATGACACCACCCGTCCCGCGCCTTCTGCCCTTCATTGTTGCGGCAGCCCATTCGGAAGCAATTTTTCTTATAAGCGCCGGCTCAACCATTGTCCTGTCTTTAACTTTTTCTGGGGCATAATCTTTTTTAACCGTAGCAATATACTCCTGCCACCCTGTTACATTTTCCTTTAAAAACTTATAATCGATTACCTGCTCATGCTCTGTTACAAGGCAGTGAGCAATGGCATTCAGGCAGGATATATCTCCGTTTATAGAAGCGAAGTGATGGCTGTTTCTGGGATTAACCGATTCAAGCGCCTGAACGGTTCCGGTGCGCCTCGGGTCGGAAACCAATGTGGGTATTCCGTTCTTTTTCTTATGGTCTGCGGCGCGCCAGAAAACTATTGGGTGAGATTCGCGGGGGTTATGCCCCCAGAAGGTTATCATATCGCTCATTTCAATGTCGTCATAGCAGAGAGGAGGAGTATCCGAACCCAATGTTGCAAAATACGCCGTAACCGCGCTTGTCATACACATCCTTGCGTTAGCTTCAATGGAGTTTGACTGAAGGATTCCTTTAACCAGTTTGTTTTCCATCCATTGTGCTTCAACGGTAAGCTGTCCGGAGCCGTAAAGGCCTACGGAGTTGCCCCCGTATTTTTTCACAATAGCGCCTGCCTTTTCAGACACAAGCTTTTCCGCTTCCTCGTAGGTTGCCTCCCTCCACACATCATCATCAAAACTCCCCTTTGTCTGCGACTCATACCCCTTTTCAGGGTCGGACATATCTTTTCTGATGAGAACTTTGGTCAACCTGTCAACATATGTCGGTTCATCAGCATTTAGTCCCTTTATGCACTGCACACCGCGGTTTGTGGGATGCTGTTTATCAGGAACGACTCCCACAATTTTTCCTGTTTTGGGATCTGCTTTTATGACAGTTCCGCAACCGACACCGCAGTACGGACACTGGGATATTTTTTCAATAAGACCTCTGGCTCCCATTTCTTCGGCAAGCACTTTATCCGGAGCAAACAACATTCCGTCAAGCCCAAGGCCTGCACCTATTGTTCCCGCCGCGGTGCATTTCAAAAAATTTCTGCGTGTTACGTTACCTTTTTTTCCCATCTCAAATCTCCCGTAAATTTATGGAAATATTTTCAAAAAAATTATTCTCAATAATCTCTCTGTATAGTCCTTAGGTACGATATAATGTCATTCACTTCCTTTGATGTAAGTTCCACTACACCGGCGCCTCCTCTTATCATTGGCTTCATTAATGTCTGATGTCTTCCAAGCGCCATTGTCGCCTGCAGATAACTGTCTGACGCGGCTTTCAGGAATTGTGATGTTCCAAGCTCCGGAGCAAAACTTCCCATTCCTTCATAACCGTGGCACTGCGCGCAATTCCTTTCAAAAAGCATTTTTCCTGAAACAGGCGTCCCTGTGAGAGACTTTGATATTCCATCCACTTCATGGGAATGTGAACGAAGATAGGCAATGATATTGGAAAGCTCTTTTTCATCAAGGCGCGCAATGCCGTCACCTGTTTCGGTAAATGGCCTCATTTCCGTTCCGTCCCTGCCTCTTGTGACCATTGCCTGAATAAAGCCGTCACTAACAGCGTTCAGAAATGCTGTCTTGCCGATTGCAGGTCCAATCCCGCCTTCACCCTCAAGTCCGTGACACTGCCCGCAAAGGCGTCTGAATCTCTCTTTTCCCAACAGGGCATCACCTTCTATGTATGAAGGGTTCAGGTTATTGCTGTTATCAAGAGTTCTTATGTAGGAAATGGTGTCATCTATATCGCGCCTTGACAGTTCAACAAGACCGCCATGCCCCGCGAGATTTGCCCTCATCTGCGTACCGCTTCGCCCGTAACGTATTATTTCTCTGAGGAAAGAATCTGAAACCTGCCCAAGGAATCCTTTTCTCCCGATTGCGGGACCTATCCCGCCCTGACCCTTAATGCCGTGGCACTGCGCGCAGATACGGCTGAAAATATTCTCACCGTTATATTCCGAACCTCTTACTCTTATGTAGGGCAAGTTTTTTTCAGGCCCTTTGTATAATGATTTAATATACGCGACTATGTCCGCAACTATCCGCGAAGGAAGATATCTGAATGAAGGCATAGCCGTTTCAGCGCGTCCTTCAACAATGGTTCTATAAAGGAAGCGTGAACCCGCAATCCTCAAAAATTCAGGCGCGCGAAGACTTGGTCCTATTACGCCTTCGGCGGATTTGCCGTGACATCCGGCACAATACATTCTAAATGATTTTCCGCCGCGGGAAGAAGAACCGGAAGTCGCAAGGGCAGTGGAAACATAACGTTTTTTCGGTTTCCAGCTTTCAAGATAACTTATAACATCGGCAATCTGACGGGTGCCAAGAAAATTCCACGAAGGCATTGCTGTTCCTTCCCTTCCCTGTGTAAGTGTGTCATACCAGAATCTCTTCGTCGCCATTGATAAAAGCTGGGGATTGTTGAGAGTGGGACCTATGAGGTCAGTTTCGTGTTTACCGTCTATGCCGTGGCAACCGGAACAGTTTGCCATAAATATCATTTCACCGAACGCGGTGTTTCCGTCTGCTTCCGCTACTTCTTTGTAAGACGGGGGAGGCGTGCGAAAGTTTTTAACATAAGCGACAATTTTGTTTATCTCGCTCTCATCAAGTCCTCCCGTTGTCCCCCATGCGGGCATAGGACCGCCCTTTGAATTTGTAATTATATATTTCAGAAGAGCAGTATCCGCGATTGCGAGAAACTGCTGATTCCCGATTGCGGGACCAATTTTTCCGCCAAGTTCAGGAAGGCGCGTGCCTTCGCCTTTTTTGCCGTGGCACACAGAACAGTACTGCATAAAAAGTTCTCTGCCCGTCTGTTTTTCAACATTTTCTTCCGGGATGAAAGACGCAGGAACATCTTCCGCCGTAAGTCCCTTCAGATAAACTGTGATTGCACGAGCGTCCTCTTCATTAAGTTTGAAATCAACCATTGCCGAATTTTCCGGTTGTGCTTTCGGTTGAAGTACAGATTCGAAGATGAAGGCAATATTATAATTTTCACTGAACTTTTTAAGATATTCGTGAAGGTTATTTTCTGTGGAATGCTTAATATAAATGCTCGCATCGGATATATATGTAAGTTCGGGACCGCGATTCCCGCCCTTCCCTTTTACCCTGTGGCAATTCTGACAACCATTCTCTCTGAAAAGCATTCTCCCGCGGGAAAGCATTTCCGTACCTATTGAGTCAACATCCCTGTGGCATTTCATACACGACGACTGAATGAAGGGACCTGTGAGCATAGGCCGTTCAACATAAGGTGTTCCTATGCCGTGAGCATCTTCCGTATTCGTGGCTACCCCCTGCCCTTCGTGACAAATGGTACAGCCGTATTTTTCCGCCGGATGGATATCAAGGATGTTTCCAGGATGTTTCGTGAATGGCTGTTCAACATCTGCCATATAGGGATTTTCGATTCCAAGATGGCACGCAATACAGCGGTCTTTCTTTCCGAATGATTTGACAAAATTTTGCTGAAGAGAAATATTCTTGTCGAGGATGAGTTCGAGTATTTCCTTGTCATTTATTTTTTCTGCTGCAATTTTTTTGTACTCCTTCTGATAATGCTTCCACTGGGGATTAATATTAATCAATAAGGCAATAACGATTAATAAAAAAGCCGCGATGCTTGAATATGCGAAAAATTTCTTCATTATCCTTATTTCACTCCTCTTTTGATTGAGGGTTTCCTATTTTCTCTGCTGTATGCTTTTTCAATCATCAAAAAACACCCCGAATATTTAAAAATGAATGCCCGGCCACTGTGATTTGAACCAGTAGAAATCCCAGTTAGGCCCCCTGAGAAAAACCCCTACATAAGTCAACACTGCAAACCCCACAATAATAAGCGTGAAAAGCCCTATGGAAGCCATTCTCATTGAGCCGGTCTCTTTGATTATTTTAAAATACCAGTAGGCAAAAAGCGCCATTATTATAGTTGCGGGATTAATGAGGATTATCATCAACTGAGGAATTCCCGGGAACCAGTTTCTGAGCCAGCCAAACTGCACGGTAAATCCGATTAAAAGAACAATGCTCACGAATCCGAAAAAAAGCGACCTGAAGACTATCCTGATTCCCTCAGAACCTGAGAACCACACGCCAACATTCGTTCTTTCCCTGTCGAGAAAAGGTATCAGCATAAGCCCTATTACCGTAACGGCAGGAGCGACTATGCCTCCGATAAACGCCGAATAGCTTACAAGTTCCTGAAGCCCGAGAAAATACCAGGGTGCTTTTGCAGGATTTTCAGGTACTGCCGCGTTTGCTATCTCCTTCAACGGCGCATCGAAGAAAAGGGAAAGAAGGCACATTACCGCGACGCAGAAGACAAAAACCGCCCCTTCGGCAAGAAGTACATTGGGCCAGGTGGGAACGGTATCGTCGGTATAATTTCCCACCTGCGGAGTATTCCCGCGTACAATGGACATAAGCCCGTATGTTTTGTCAGTATTGGGAACGTTCTCCCCGTCAACATCAAGATAATCTATTCTCTCAGTCTCCTCTCCCGGTTTTGAAAGTCCGCCGTCCTTCGTGATTCTCCAGAGATGGACGCCTATGAAAATACTTATAACAATGGGAAGGAAAATAACGTGTAGAAAATAAAACCTTAAAAGTGCCGACTCACCTATTTTATTGCCACCGATTAAAATCTGTTTCTGAAGTTTGCCCACATCGAAAATGCCGGTTATTCCTATAGCATCGGTAAATTCAGTGACAGAGCCCGCAATATTCGAGCCGATTGTCATTGCCCAGTATGCAAGCTGGTCATAAGGAAGAAGATAACCGCTGAAGCTCAGGGCAAGAGTAAGAACAAGCAGTATGACTCCCACAACCCAGTTGAATTCACGCGGGGATTTATAGGAACCCGTGTAGAAGACCCTCATCATATGGAATATCACGATTAAGACCATTCCGTGGGCAGACCATCTGTGGATATTGATTATGAATTGTCCCCCCGTAACCGCGTAGCGGATATTTTTAACGGATTCATACGCATCAGGCACATAGGGAACATAATAAACCATCAGAATAACACCTGTTACAGCAAGTATGAGAAAAAGAAATACGCACATAAGCCCCAAACCGAGAGTGTATGTAGGTTTGAGCACGTGTGAGCTGACTCTTGTGGGATGAAGATGAAGAAAAAAATTGGAAAAGACAGCCGATGCCCTTTCTCTCTCCGATTCCGGCGGAAGGTCGTGTCTGACAAACGCCTCCTTAAATGAAGTCGGGATTTTCTTCAGATTATCGATAAAGATACCAGGTATTGCTTTTTTATCGGTACCTGCCATTTTATTAACCCTCCGGTTTATTAAATCTTTAATTTCTCTCCGATTTTCACGCTCTTTGAAGTATCAACCATCAGATATCCTTCAGCAGACCTGTAAACCTTGAACCAGGAGAGACTTCTGGGTGCGGGTCCGCCCACCACATTGCCTTTCAAATCGAATTTGCTCCCGTGGCAGGGACAGGCATAACCGATGTCCGTGCGCGCTACAATACATCCGAGATGAGTACATACGGCGGAAATTACATAAAGACCTTCGGAGTCTTTGATTACGAAAAGGTTTTTATCCTCGAGGAGTATTGCCTCCTCATTTGAAAAATCCTCCGATTTGCCAAGACGGAATGACATTGACGGTTCATCGAAAACCTCCGGCAGAAAATACCTGAGCATTCCCGTAACCGATGCAACTATTGTAAGCCAGAAGGAATAGAATCCGGTCTTTTCAAGAAAACTTCTGCGGTCTATTTTTTTATCTTCCATCCGATACTCCCCTCTTTTCAGTTTATTTGACTGAATAGCTCTCTTTGAATTTAAATTGTTCCATCGTTATAGCCAGTGCGGGGCAACGCTTGGCACAAAGCCCGCACCTGATACATTCCGTTTCATCCTTTATAACCGCGCTTCCCCTCTTAGGCGCGTTTTCTCCGTATCTGCGGTGAAGAAGTTTTTCAAGTTTTTCATCACCTCTTATTGATTCCACTCTTACAACCCTGAGGCATCTGAGCGGACATACATCCTCACAACCCGCGCAAAGAATACATCTTTCGCTGTGAAAAATCGTCTGTATGTCGCAGGAATAACAACGTACGCCTTCCCTCACTGCCTGTTTTTCCGGATATCCTTTTTCAACGGTCACCTTCACTGAATCTTTCCTTTCCGACGGATGGGCGGTTGGAGGATGGGTGCGGTGAAATTTTTCGTAATCCTTTTCGCGGTCATAATTTTCAAGGAGAGTAAAACCTGCTTTGCGGTCAACTTCCAGTTTTTTGCCGGTTACCTTTTCGAACATACTTCTTGCTGCCTGCTTTCCGCTTGAAATGGCATCAATCATAAGTTTCGTGCCATGAGCGATATCGCCTGCCACGAAAACATCCTGCGATGACGACTGCAACGTTTCAGGATTTACTACAATCTGACCTCTTTCGGTGAGTTTGATTTTGTCCCTGTCAGAATCGATGAATGAAAGGTCTGCAACCTGTCCTATGGAGAGAATTACCGTATCGGCATCGCTGTCCATTATATTTGCTTCATCAAAAACAGGTGAAAATCTCTTGTTCTCGTCATATACGGAAAGACATTTCTTGAATTTCACACCTCTTGCTCTTCCGTTATCGAGGATTATTTCCACCGGTCCCCAACTGTTATGCCTGCTCACTCCTTCCTCATCACCTTCGTTAATTTCAACGTCATCGGCAGGCATCTCTTCGAGGGATTCAAGACAGTAAAGTTTCACTTCCTTAACCGACTCCTGCCTCAATGCCGTTCTCGACACATCGTATTCCGCCTGCCTTACAACGGTACGCGCCACATCATAGGCAACATTTCCGCCGCCTATTACGATGACCTTTTCTCCGAGCTTTACCTCTTCGCCCAACGCCACTGACCTCAGAAGTTCAACACCTCCGATAACCCCCTTTGCGTCAACACCGGGGATGGGAATCTTTGCCGATTTTTTTGCCCCTACCGCAATAAGAGTCGCCTTGTACTCCTTGCGGATTTCTTCAAGAGTTATGTCCTTGCCCACCTGAATGTTACATTTTATCTCCGTGCCGAGTGACTTGATTACTTCCACTTCCGCTTCGATTATCTCCCTCGGAAGTCTGTATTCAGGCACGCCGAGATAGAGCATTCCCGCGGGGACAGGTTCCATTTCAAAAATAACGGGGCGAAGACCGAGAAGGCAAAGGTCGTGCGCCGCGGCAAGTCCCGCAGGTCCACTTCCTATAATGGCAATCTTTTCGCCTTGAGGTTTCTTTATGCCGGCACTGTTGAGAAAATCTTTGAGAGCGGCAAGCTCTTCGCCGGCGCTGCATTTTTGCGGTGATATGAAATTTTTAAGACGGTGGAAGAATTTCTCGGCGAGGTTTTCATCCCCTTCAAGGGCAAGACTTTCAATTACGAACCTCTTAAGCGCCCTTATGGAAACTGCTTCATCAACTGAACCGCGCCTGCACGATGCCTCGCAGGGCGCCCCGCAAACTCTGCCGCAAATTGAAGCAAGGGGGTTTGGACCTCTTGCTATGAGATATGCCAGTTCATAATTGCCTTCCGCGATTGCCCTCACATAACCGCCTGAATCGGTATGCACGGGACATGCTTCCTGACATTTAATCTGCTTTTTCCAGTAGCCGTAATCAGGTATTTCTACTTTGTAATCAGGCACGAATTTTCATACATCCTGTTTTATATTTTTGATGTAATAATTCTCCGAAGACTCCCTGCTTAATGTCTGCGCATATCTGCTTTAAAGTTTTACTGCCCGTATCTTTTCTGATAAAAACCCTTAATCTTGTCTCTCTCCTCTTTCGAGAGTCCTTTCCTCCACTTATGAAGGTCCATATCATCTACTTCCTTTGTAACTCCGGGCAAAAGCTCCTCTGCCTGAGGAAGGAATTCAACATAAAATCTTTCCGCAACCTCGAAGAATCCGTGCCACTGTGTATAATCAGGACCCATCATTGCCGCGCCGTGTCTCGCGCGCCTTCCTTCGTGATGCCACAAAAAGAAGAATGTCCACTCAATCTCATCATCAAAGGGAGTGGGCGTCAGTTTCTTTTCTGCTTTAAGTTTTGCCATTATATTCTTTGCAGGTATTGCGAATTTATTATTGTAAAGGTTCACGACTTCATCAAACTGTTTATAAAAACCGTCAACATATGAAGGCGAATGGCACTCAGTGCAGACTCCCTTCATAGTTGTCCTTTTCTCCTCCCAGTTTTCAAGCTTCTTCGAGACGACAGGCCTTAATGTCCAGCTTATCCTTGAACCCACATCGTGGGTCACAGGCAGTTCCGGAGTAGCACTCATATGACAGGTGGCACAGGTAGGCGCGGCAGAATAGTCCTTGCCGAGTATCCACGGCCTTGCCTTGAGATTCATCTTATCTTCATTGGCGTAAAACGCTATTCCGTGCTTTGACTCGTCGTAAATTTCTTTCTGTGGATGATCGGGACCGAGATGACATTTTCCGCAGTTATCGGGACGGCGTGCAGTCTCAACGGAAAAGCTGTGCCTTGAGTGACAGGCAGAGCAGGCACCCCTGCTTCCGTCAAGATTGATTCTGCCGATTCCCGTATTGGGCCATGTTGCAGGATCAAGCTTTCCGTTTGGAAGAAGAGCGACCTTCGAACCGTGGCACTGCTTACAACCGCTGTTCGCGGCGGCAACGCCTTCTACGATTTCACCGAGCACATTATCAAGAGAACCCAATATGGCGCCTGCTTTCGCGTGATGACTGCCCTGAAATTCATTTGCTTCCCTGTCGTGGCACTGCCCGCAGTCTTTTGGCGTTACTATGACAGAAATGTAATTTCCGTAATGGGATAGGGCATCGGGGTCTTCCTGATTTGCTTCGTGGCAGTCAAAGCATCCCACATCGTTTTTCGCGTGGGTGCTTTTGCTCCATTCCTCGATTGCTGCGCGCGCAATTCTCTCCTTTTCATGGCAATTTATGCATTTCGCACTTGTTGAAGATTCTTCCGAGGACACAATTAAAGGATTAGAAATAATAAAAAAAGCGGATAAAACGAACAGGAACATCAACAGTCTTCTCAACATACCATACCCTCCCTCAAGATTAAAAGCTTGCTCTCATCGATACTATGGTTATTCAAAAGAGAAAAATTAAAATATGACTTATGTCACATTTTAAAAATAATCTTTTCCGGGCTCAGTTCTGCATTATAACGTTGATACTGTGCTTTTTACGGATAAAGGAATGTGTGTTTTGGATTTAAATATTTTTTATCACATCTGTCCAGAAGAATTTTATCGAAGGAAACAAAAAAATAAACGGAGAGATCTTTCTAAAGAATTGTTTATCAGGAGTGTAGAGGATAATCCTGTTCTTACTCAGCAGATTGGCGGTTACTCAACCACTTTTTG
>CAZJVM010000076.1:0-12063 GCA_964549305.1 uncultured bacterium | reverse complement strand
TTTGTTCTTACTTCTTTAGAAATCCTTGTTTCAGAAGAATCTTTTGCCATTTTGTCTTCTCCTTAAATCAGAAGGTATTCTTCATAAAGGTTTCTGCTGCAGTATAGGCATCAATTTCCTTTTGGGCGACTTTTTTTGCTAATTCCGTCAAATCCCCGTTTGACGATTTGAGAAGTATGTCGTTAAAAATTTTATCCCTTATAATGTTAATTATCTCATTTTTGTTTCTCTGAATCAATTTTTCAAGCTTTTTGCTCTGTTTGTCCTCCAAAACTCCCCGGTGTTCTTCTATTTTTTTGATGAGCTCTTCTATGCCTTCGCCGCTTATGCCCACAGTGCGCATAACTGGAACTTTCCAATCGTCTTCCTTCTCCAGGAAATTCATTTCAAGAATCGCGTTCAGTTCGGTTAAAAGCTTTTCCGTGCCATCACTGTCCGCCTTATTCACCACAAAGATGTCGCCTATTTCCATAATTCCCGCTTTCATCGCCTGCATTTCATCGCCCGTACCCGGCGCGAAAACTACAACCGTTGTGTCAGCAACCTTTGCCACATCCACCTCATCCTGCCCTACTCCCACCGTTTCAATGATTATCCACTGAAATCCGCAGGCATCGAGAGTACCTGCCACATCGAGAGTTTTTTTTGAAAGTCCCCCCAAAGCACCTCTCGTCGCCATGCTTCTTATGAAAACTTTGTCGTCGACGAAATGCTCGCTCATTCTGATTCTGTCGGCGAGTATGGCGCCTCCCGAAAAGGGGCTTGAAGGGTCCACCGCGACAACACTTACGCTTTGTCCGTTTTTTCTCAGGAATTTAATAAGCTTGTCCGTGATTGTGGATTTTCCCGCTCCCGGTATGCCCGTAATTCCCACAACATACGCCTTGCCCGAATAGGGATAAAGCTTCTTGATAAAGTCTGTCCATCCCTCCTCTTCATTCTCGATTGCAGTAAGAATCTTGGCAAGAGACCTTATATCCCCTTTCAGGGCTTTGTCAGCCAAATCCACAGCTACAGCCTTTCCTCTACGAATTTAATCACATCCTGCGTTGATGTACCCGGAGTGAATACTTCGGCAACTCCGTATCCTTTAAGCGCGGGAATATCGTCATCGGGAATGATGCCTCCGCCGAATACGACGATATCATCAATCTTCTTTTCCTTGAGAAGTTCCATTATTTTTTTGAACTGAAAATCGTGCGAACCGGAAAGTATGCTTATACCGATGGCATTGACATCTTCCTGCATTGCCGCGGCAACAATCTGTTCAGGAGTCTGATGAAGTCCCGTATAGATAATCTCGTATCCCGCGTCTCTGAGAGCGCGGGCAATAATCTTCGCACCGCGGTCGTGTCCGTCAAGTCCCGGTTTTGCAATTAATATTCTTTTTTTATCACCCACTTTATTGTCCCCCCTATTCCTTCAACATTGATTACCTGTAAAAATTCAGTCTCTGTTGGTTATTAAAATTGTTCCATCGCTTTTTTTCACAATGAACGCCTTTTCTCCCTTGTCACCGCGATACTGGTTAAGAACGCGTCTCACGAAATTTCTCGTTTCAACATAGGGAGGAACCCCTTTATGCTTATCGACGGCCTTTTCCCCCGCATTGTAGGCAGCAAGCACCAGCTCGAGATTACTGTTGTAAAGAGTCATCAGATAGCTGATATAAGCCGTTCCTCCCTCAATATTTTCTCTGGGATCAAACCTGTCGCCGACTCCGAACCTTTCTGCCGTTTCGGGCATCAACTGCATCAGCCCTGCTGCCCCTTTTTCGGAAACCGCCACGGGATTAAATCCCGATTCAAACTTTATTACGCTTGATAAAAACTTGCTGTCAATACCGTATTTTGAAGAAATATCACCGATGATTCCCGAATATTTCTTCTCTCTTGCTTCAATCAACTTACTATTTTCGGAAATGTTCAATCCGCTCCTGCCAATGCTTCTTTTAAAGGGCGCATCGGTAAGATGCACTGTGCCGTCGGCATTTACAACCTTGTATATTTCCCCTTTCCCCGTTAAGGGAAAAAGAAATATAGAAATATTGACAATCAGTAATACAAAGTGCTTTGAAGTTCTGAAAAGCATAGGCATTCTATACCATTTGAGAGAGCTAATGTCAACAACATAGATGCAAAAGCCATTGTTATTTAACGCAATATTTAACCGGTGTTGCGCATTCCCGCTGAAATTCCGTTTATCGTCAAAAGCGTCATAAAAGTGAATCTTCTTCTCTGTGACCGACTGAGTCTTTCTTCGCGAAGTTTCCTTAAAAGACAAATCTGAATATAACTCATAGGATCAATGTAGGGATTTCGCAAAACAATAGACCTTTGAAGAATAGGATTTTTTTCAAGAAGATTTTTTCCGCCTGTAATAAACAAAACCATTTTCTCTGTAAGAGCAAACTCATCTTTTATCTTGCCGAATATTCTTTCACCTGTCCTTCTGTCTTTAACAAGCGCCATATAGTTTTCAGCTATTCTCATATCAGCTTTAGAAAGGGTCATCTCGATGTTGTCCACAAGGGTTTTGAAAAAAGGCCATTTTGTGTACATCTCCCTGAGAAGTTTCGCGTTTGCGGGGGAAAGTGAGACAAATTGCTCAAATGCAGACCCCACACCGTACCACCCCGGAAGAAGATGGCGATTCTGCATCCACGAGAAAACCCACGGAATTGCCCGCAAGTCTTCGATTCGCGCCGACTGTTTTCTTTTTGAGGGTCTTGACCCTATGTTGAGTTTGCTTATCTCCTCAAGGGGTGACGCCTGGCAGAAATATTCGATAAAGCTTTCATCTTCATAAACAAGGTTGCGGTAAATGTTATAGGAATTTCGCGAAAGCGCATCCATTGCTGATTCATATCTTTTGTTGTGGTAACGTTTTTTATCGCGGGTGTCCGACATTTTCATTATCATTGCCGAGAGTACAAGTTCGAAGTTTCGAAGGGCGATTTCTTTGATAAGATATTTCGATGAAATAACTTCGCCCTGCTCGGTAATTTTTATCTTCCCGCTCAATCCTTCGGGAAGCGCCAGTATTGCGGCATTCGTCGGTCCTCCTCCCCGCCCTACAGTGCCGCCTCGTCCGTGAAAAAGTTTCAATTCAATTCCGTATCGCGAAGAAGCGGTATGGAGGTTTCTCTGCGCCCTGTATAATTCCCAGTTTGAAGTGAGGTATCCTCCGTCCTTGTTGCTGTCTGAGTATCCAAGCATTATCTCCTGCCTCATTCCCCTTTGCCTCATATGTTTTTTATAAACAGGATGTTTCCATAAAAATTTCATTATAAGGGGCGATTTTCTCAGAGATTCGATTGATTCAAAAAGAGGCACTACGTCTATGCCGTTTTTCTTTTTTCCGCCTCGTTCCCTGTGGAAGGTAAAAACCCTCAAAAGCAGAAGAACTTCAAGAATGTCAGAAGGCGCGTCAGTATTGCTAATGATAAATGAGTTGATAATATCAGTGGTAATCTCCTCGCGAAGCTTTTTTATCGTCGAGAAGAGACTGACTATTCTAAAGGAAGGCGGAGTGAGTTTTCCCGAAACATTGTTTTCTATTTTTCCCTCATCTGCGAAAAGACGGTTCAAGATTTCAACGCGTTCATCGTTTCCAGATTCAAGATATAAACTCTTACGGCAGACTCCTGCAATCTCCCCAATCTCTCCCACTGCCGAATTTATGCTTCGTGAGTACTCCCTCACATCGATAGCGCTCAAGTTAAAGCGAAACATCTTAACTTTCCTTATGAGAGAATCAACGGAGTCACGGGCAGCGGACTCTGTCTTGTTTTCGATGAGGCTTTCCCTGATTACATTTAAATCCTTCAGAAATTCTTCGTAACGGGCATAGGTTTTTGAGGAGGGAATACGTCTTTTCCCCTGCCCGTAATTTTTCTCTATGGTGTTGTCAATTTTTGCCAGCATAAAGGTAAGCTTCTTTCTGTATGGCTCGTTTGTGTTTCTTGACGCCGTTGCAAGTTTCACCTCCGGCATCTTTCTGCCATCACGGGCAATGGAAAGCATCAACTTTCTGCTTGCGGGCACAATCCTTGCCGAAATGCTCAATGTGTCAAGAAGACACCTGCACTCCTGCCTGTAGCGACTTAATACAAGGTCCTTCTGAAAGCGTGCCGCGCGCTCTGTTACAGCGTCATCTACAAGGGGGTTGCCGTCCCTGTCGCCTCCAACCCACGTGCCGAAGGTTATAAGCTCAGGGATTGAGAAGTTTCCCTTCCCCCCGCCGTCAAGGGCATCTTCCAATTCTTCGTGTATCTCAGCCGCCGAGTCATAAAATATTTCATCAAAGTAGTAGAGGGAATTTCTGATTTCATCGGTAATGGACGGCTTGAAGCTTCTTATCTCGTCTGTCTGCCAGAGGAGTGTTATCTCTTTTTTAAATTCCGCCAAAAGCTTTCGCCTCTCATAGTGCGTAAGCCCCGCTTCTTCTCTTTTTTCAAGAAGGTTGGCAATGTTTCTTATCTTCGCGAGCACTGTCCTTCGCACAGCTTCCGTGGGATGGGCAGTAGTTACAAGCTCTATGGAAATCTCATCAAGAATTTTCGCAAGCTTCCTTTGCCCGATGCCCGCTTTTTTTAGCCATAGGGCAAGCTCTTTGAACGAGCCCCTTTGTATGACATTTCCCCGATGAAGCTTGTAGTATTTTTTCCTTCTTATGCGGTGATACTGCTCGGCAATATTTACAAGCTGAAAGTAAATGGAGAAAGCCCTTATTACACCTTCAAGGTTGTCCGTACCCAACGCTTCCACAATCTGTTTCATTTTCTTGTCAAAGCGCGGATTGAAGGCTGAGCGGTTTTTTTTGCTCAGGGCGCGGAGAGTTTCCTCTCTGTCAAAAACCCCTTTTCCCGCCTGTTCGATGAGGACTTCACCGAGCAGGTTGCCGAGAAAGCGCACATCTTCGCGAAGAGGTTTGTCCTTTGAAATACGGGAAGAATTGTCCATAGGGAAGTCTCCCTTTAAAGGATTAGCATTGCCGTAATCCTAATCGTCGGATTTTGCGCTTTTATCAGGGGCGCCGTAAGGACATCCTCCGGGAGGCGGTCCCTGCGCCGGCGGTGTGCCCGGAACGAAATTCACGGGACCGTATTTTTTCAGTTCGTTTATCATAGAAGGCATATCGGCGCGTTTTGACGTGGAAAATCCGGACATCACTTTCTTTGTTCTTCTGCTTCCGCAGTTGGTGCATTTTCTCCCGAGGATTCTGAACTCATCCACCTTTTCCATGAATGAGCTTATCTTGCCGCACTTTTTACATTTATACTCATAGATAGGCATATTGCACCTTATCAAAAAAGTCTTTCATCTCTCTGAAAAAAACAAAGAGTCATTCCACGGCCTGTTCGGGATATCCGCCTGCCAAACAATCACTTGCAGTTAATCAGTGATTTTCCCGGAAAAACGGCGCTTGCTCCAAGTTCCTCTTCTATTCTCAAAAGCTGATTGTATTTTGCAACCCTGTCCGTCCTGCACGCGGAACCGGTCTTTATCTGTCCCGTGTTAACGGCAACTACAAGGTCGGATATGGTCGCGTCCTCGGTTTCTCCCGACCTGTGCGACACGACTGCGGTAAATCCGGCAGTCTTTGCCATTGCGATTGCGTCCAGCGTTTCACTGAGCGTTCCTATCTGATTAAGTTTTATGAGAATGGAGTTTGAAACATTGAGCTTAATTCCTTTTTTGAGCCGTTGCGTATTCGTTACGAAAATATCGTCGCCCACAATCTGAATTTTGTCTCCCAGCGCTTTCGTGAGAATTTCCCATCCTTTCCAGTCATCCTCGTCAAGCCCGTCTTCAATTGATATGATAGGGTATTGCCTTACCCAGTTTTCATAAAATTTAACCATATCTTCAGAAGATTTTTTTGAGTTATCTGATTTCCGGAAGATATATTTTTTTGTCTTTTTGTCATAGAATGAGCTTGCCGCGGGGTCCAGAGCAATGAATATATCCTTGCCCGGTTTGTATCCCGCCTTTGTTATTGCCTCGAGAATAACCTCAACTGCCTCATCATTGGATTTTAAATCAGGTGCAAAACCGCCTTCATCGCCCACGGAAACAGCATACCCCTTTTTCTTCAATACTGCCTTTAAACTGTGGAATGTTTCCGCTCCCATTCTGAGCGCTTCTGCAAATGAGCGCGCGCCTGCAGGCATAGCCATAAATTCCTGAAGGTCCACGTTATTGTCCGCGTGCATACCGCCATTTAAAATATTCATCATGGGCACGGGAAGAGTCCTTGCCTGCACACCGCCTATGTAACGGTAAAGGGGAAGGCCAACTGCTTCTGCCGCCGCCTTTGCCACTGCAAGTGATACGCCGAGAGTAGCGTTTGCGCCTAATTTTCCTTTATTTTTTGTCCCGTCAAGCTTGATGAGCGTTTCGTCGATTTCCCCCTGGCAGAGCGAGTCCATTCCGAAAACTTTTTTTGCAATGGGACCGTTTATATTCCTTACAGCTTTGGTCACTCCCTTTCCGCCGTATCTTTTTTTATCATTATCCCTCAGCTCAACTGCCTCGTATATTCCCGTAGATGCGCCCGAGGGCACTGCCGCCCTTCCAACAGCGCCGCAATTAAGATGTACTTCCGCCTCTACCGTGGGGTTTCCTCTTGAGTCAAGAATTTCTCTTCCTGTTACATTTACAATATTGCTCATACTCTCCTCCTTCCGGCATTGAATTGATAATTTAATTCCACGCCTTCAAAAAAAATTTTAACCTTTTAGACGCTTTTTCCTTTTCGCTCAAATCAATTTTTGCCCTTTTAATCCATCCGTTCAATATTTCAACAGTTTTATCGTATGTCACCTTGTCAACGGGATAGGGAATCCCGTCCTTTCCTCCGTGGGCAAAACTGAATCTTGCAGGGTCATCATAACTCGGTTTCTCCCCATATACAAGCTCGCTTAAGAGAGAAAGTGAGCGAATTGTTTTAGGTCCCACTCCCTTTACGGCAAGCAATTCTTCAAAACCTGAAGGTGCCTTTTCGTAAGTTTTCTCCATTATTCTGAAGAAATATTTTGAGTTTATGTCCCTGCTTAAAATTTGATGTCTCGCGGGCAAATCGAGATTTTTTATTTTGCGGCCTTCATTCTGCCAAAATTGCGGAGAAAATGTCGACAGTTCGGCAGATACATTCCTTGCCCCCACGCTCTCTTTTGCTGTCATATTAAGCGAAGAGGACTTATTATCACAGCATATAGCGCTGTGGGGGGTTTCGACAAAATCCTGAAGCGCCGGCGAAAACCAGTGGTATCTTCTCGCAAAACCGTTTTCATCGTTCATCCCCTGCTGAACAACCGCCCAGTCACCTCGCGCAGTGAAAAAGAAACAGTGGTGATAAAGCTGATATCCGTCCTGAATCGCCGTATTGTCAACCTTTGCGGACATTTTACTCGAATAGACGAGGGCATCGCCGTCAACTCCCGTCTTATTGGCAAAATGTTCAATCTCCAACGGCGTTTTTCTCGATGCCGCGCCTTTTCCGCCTGCAATAAAAATTCCTGTATCCTTCTCTCTCCCTTTTACCGCTTCCTTAAGGGCACCGCATACAGTTGTCGTAACTCCGCTTGAATGCCAGTCAAAACCGAGGAGACATCCTAAAGACTGAAACCAGAAAGGGTCAGAGAGTTTTTCAAGAAGCGATTCGCGCGAGTTGTCTTCAAGATATATGTCAACTATCGCGGAGGCAAGGCGCACCATTCTTTTAAAAAGCCACGAAGGCGCTTTACCGCCGTGAAGAGGGAGATTTGCAGTGCCTGTTTTCATTTGTCTTTTTAAAAATAATTAAGGGAATAGCAACTGAGTTTCTTTTTTTTTCAGATAAATATTATAATAGCAGTTTACCTGTAATTTAAGGAAACAGTTATGTGGTTTTTTCTTTCTCTCCTGTGCGGTTATCTTACTGCCACAACCGACGCTTTGTCAAAAAAAGCTTTACAAAGCGAAAATATTTACTATGTGGCGTGGATACGTCTTGTATTCTGCTTTCCCTTTCTCGGACTGATACTGATTCTGAGCGAAATACCGCCGGTTGACCGTTATTATTTCATTGCCGTAGTCTGCGGACTTCCCCTCGAGATTACTGCACTGCTCTTTTATATGAAAGCAATCCAGATTTCAGAACTTTCCCTGACTATTCCCTTCCTTGCGCTGACTCCGGTTTTCCTAATTCCCACATCATATATAATGCTCGGAGAAAAAACCGGACTGCAGGGCGCCGTGGGAATTTTTCTCATAGCGTCGGGAGGATACATCCTGAATATCCGCGATAAAAGTAAGGGATTTTTCGCGCCCTTTAAAATGATTGGAAAAGACAGAGGAATTATTCTTATGATTGCGGTGGCATTTTTATACAGCATAACATCCAATTTCGGAAAGATGGGCATTACTCATTCAAGTCCCGTTTTTTTCGGATGCACATATTTTATGATTCAGCCCTTTCTGCTTCTCCCCTTTGTCAAAAAATCGGATATGAAAATGAGTTCGATTCTGAAACGGAAAAAATGGCTTTTCATTCTAATTGGAATCGCTTACGCGCTTTCGCTTCTTACCCACTTTGCCGCGTTATCGCTCACTAATGTCGCCTATATGATATCGGTAAAGAGAAGCAATCTGATTTTCAGCGTACTTTACGGATATTTCTTTTTCGCAGAAAAGGGAATCACGCAGAAAATCTCAGGCGCATTGCTTATGCTTGCAGGTATAATCGTTCTTGCGTTTCAGAAATAATGACTGAAAAATGGGTACAGGTATTGCTATATCATATTCTTCTTATTTAATGTTTTTATATTTCCTGTTTTCCTAAATTCAAATACCATATAATTATTCGTACACTAAAATTATCGCGCTAAAATATGATTAAAAATAAGATATTTTCGGCAGAAGAATCCGATGGGGGAAAACGCCTCGACACATGCATTAACGAACGGTTTCCCCAGATTTCAAAACGGATAATCCAGCAGGTGATAAAAAAAGGCAAGATTCTCCTTAATGGAAAAATTTCAAAAAAAGGCGAAACCCTTTCCAGGGGAGATGAGATTACAATATTGGAAATACCTGAACCGCAGGATCTCGTGCCTTCGGCAAATCCCCGCCTTCGCGTAGAGATAATCTTTGAAAACAATGACCTCTTTGCTCTTAACAAACCCGCGGGAATGCCCTGCCACCCCATATCCGCGGAAGAAGATAACACGGTGGTAAACTTCATACTGCATCGATACCCTGAAACGTCGCAATTCGGTTTTTCTCCAATGGAACCGGCGATTCTCCACCGCCTCGACATTAACACTTCAGGGGTTCTGCTTGGCGCAAAAAACGAAAAAACATTTCTCTATATGAGAAAGCTTATGTCCGGAAAGAAAATTGAAAAAAGATACAAAGCGCTTGTGCTCGGTGAGATGGAAAAAGGCGTCACAGTTGACAACTCTCTGATGCATCACGAAAAAGACAAGAGAAAGATGAAGGCACTCGATAAAAACTTCATAATGAAAAAGACCGCCCCTTCAAAGAAAATTCTGCGCGCCGAGACAAAAATACTGGTATTGAAAAAATTCAGGGGATACTCTCTCGTGGAAGCGCGAATACTAAGCGGTGTTATGCATCAGATAAGATGCCATCTCGCATCGGTAAAGCATCCTGTGGCAGGCGACAGGCTTTATCAGTCTTCAAGACAGCACAAGCATGATACGCTAAGCCCAAACCACCACCTTCTTCACGCTGAAGAAATCATTCTTCCGCGCGAAGTGACGGGAAAGGAAATATCATTGAAAGCGCCACTTCCCGATGACTTTATGGCATATATCAATAAACTTGAATTAACAAACCTTTCGTAAATCTTTTGAACATTCAGGAAACATCGAGGATTACCTTCAACACTCCCCTTTTTTTCGCATATTCCATTGCTTCGATACCCTGAGAAAGGGGAAACTTTTTTGAAATCAGGGGAGCGACATTTATCTTCCTGCTTTGAAGTGCCTTTAGCGCATCGGGGAAAGGACCGCATCGCGACCCTATGACTGTAACTTCATTTATTACGAGAGGAGCAAGGTTTAAGGGCAAACCACCTGCAAAGGTGCTTTTTAACACTATCTTTCCCCGCGGTTTTACTATATCCATTGAAAGAGACAATCCTTCAGGTGTGCCCGCGCAGTCAATGACAATATGGCACTTTCCCCTTTTCAACGCCTCCATCCTTTTTGATTTTTCAAGTACCGCCACAGAGAGACCCTGTCCTTTCGCAAGTTTTAAATGTTCTTCGTGCCTTCCGACGAGAACTACATTTTGAGATTTCAGACCTGCGACCTGTGCCATGAGCAGTCCGAGTTTTCCGTCTCCCATAACAGCAACTCTGTCGTTTTCATTAATCTTCACCTGCTTCAAAGTTTCAAAACAGGCGGCAAGGGGTTCAGTGAAAACAGCTTCATCATCAGAAACCGACGAAGAAACAATATGAAGATTTTTTTCAGGCAGGGTAATAAATTCCGCGAAGCAACCGTCCTTTGAGAGGATGCCCAGCACTTTCCTTGCGGGACAATGATTTCCCATTCCCTCTGCGCAGTATTCGCATCTTCCGCAGGCAAGGTTGATTTCTCCGCAGACGCGCTTTCCCAAAAACTTTTTATCGGCGCTTTTTTCAACCATCCCCACAAACTCATGTCCCGCAACACCCCGAAAATTCATATATCCCTTTGTAATCTCAATGTCCGTATTGCAGACACCTGCCTTGATAACCCTTACAAGCGCCTCCCCTTTTTTAGGGCGCGGTTTCGGAATGTCATCTTTCAGGATAAGTTTTTTGCCGTTAAAATAGAGTCCTTTCATAACGTTAAAAAGTATAGCCGGAAGTTTTTACAGGACGCAAGAATTGATTTTACAAATACCTTTAAGAGCGGAAATGTTCTATAATCTTCAGCATATGGAAAAACAATTTACTGTAAGAATTAAAGCTGAAAACAAGGGTGAGCGAATCGATTCGATTTTATGCAAAAAACTTACCGCCCTTACACGCTCAGCGATTCAGCGACTTATGAGGGAAGGCAACATTACAATCGACTCCCTGCCCGTAAAGCCGAGCCAGAAGCTCAAAGGGGGAGAAATGATAAGCGTTATCATTCCCGCGCCTTCGGAAATTTCGACAAAAGCCGAAGACATTCCCCTTGAAATCGTCTACGAAGATTCAGATTTATTAGTAATCGACAAGCCCGCCGGAATGGTAGTACATCCTGCGGCAGGAAATTACTCGGGCACTCTCGTAAACGCCCTTCTTCACCACTGCAAGGACCTTTCGGGTATTGGAGGCGAAATCAGGCCCGGCATTGTGCATCGCCTTGACAAGGACACATCGGGGTTAATCGTTGCCGCAAAAAATGATTCAGCGCACATCTCCCTTTCAAAACAGCTTAAATCGCGCGCGCTCACACGGATTTACAAAGCTCTCACAAGAGGCATACCGAGGCGAATGTCAGGAATAATCGATGCGTCCATAGGAAGAAATCCCCTTCACAGAAAAAAAATGGCAGTGCTGAAGGAAGGAGGAAGGGAAGCGGTAACGCACTACAGAGTTGAAGAAAAATTCGCCGGTTACGCCCTCATAGAGCTTTCTCTCAAGACCGGAAGAACTCATCAGATAAGGGTACATCTTAAAAGCGTCAACTGTCCCCTATTGGGCGACGCCACCTATGGTCACGGAATAACTGAAAAAGAAAAGAGAATGGGACTAAGATTGGGAAGACAGGCGCTTCACGCTGAAACCATCAAATTCATACATCCCGCCAAAGGTGAAGAAATGGAATTTCATTCTCCCCTTCCGCAGGATATGAAGCACGCCATTGAAGTTCTGAAAACAAACTGTAAATCCTGAGTCCGCCAATTACATTTCGGGCACTTTCATTCCCACTTTTTTCTCAGCATCAGCCCATGCTTCCACAATCTGCAGGAAAATTTAGCGGTTGACATCTATGCTTCTAATTGATTATTAATAGCTGATTCTAAATGGTCCCATCGTCTAGCGGTTTAGGATATCGGCCTCTCACGCCGAAGACAC
>CAZJVM010000075.1:0-12164 GCA_964549305.1 uncultured bacterium | reverse complement strand
TCTCTCGCGAGATTGAGGAAAGGTCCGGGATAAAGACCGATTAAAAGCGTCATTATCATCGAAACGAAAAGTACCAATGTAAGAGGTCTTGAAGATATGAGTGAGAATTCTTCAGCGGGATTATCGATATACATCGCCTTGATGATTTTAAAATAGTAAAAAACCGAGATGGCGCTTGTAAGGATTCCTATGACCGAAAGATAGTAAAGCTGCGCCTTGATAGCGGCTCCAAAAATATAGAACTTGCCCACAAACCCTGCCATAGGCGGAATTCCCATAAGGGAAAGAAGAAATATTCCCATTGCCGCGGCATAAAAGGGCTTCTCTTTCGCAAGTCCCGCAAAATCCTCAATTCTGTCACCCCTAAGGGAATTGTTCCTCAAAAAGATTACTACCGTAAAAGCGCCTAAATTCATAAATGTATAAGCCAGCATATAGAAAAGCACGGCATATATGCTCAATCTTCCCGCTTCGGAGAATATGACTCTTCCGTTGCTCACTTCGATAAGTCTGCTCGCCGCGACTAACCCCATCAGACCATACCCCGCGTGGGCAATGCTTGAATATGCAAGAAGCCTTTTTACGTTATCCTGAGTGACCGCGAGCACATTTCCGATTATCATTGTAAAAGCGGAAAGAATCCACAGCAGTATAAACCATTCATCTTTAGCCGGTATGACAGCTACGGCAAATATCCTCAGAAATGCGGCAAATCCGGCGGCTTTGGGCGCAACAGACATAAATGCGGTAATTGCAGTAGGCGCGCCGTCATAAGCATCAGGGCACCAAAAGTGAAATGGCACAGCGGCAATCTTGAATCCAAGCCCCACAATTATGAGCACGATTCCCAGCAGACTCAGTTTCGAATATCCGTTTTGAAGAAGCGCCGTCTGAATCTCCATTATATTCACAGATGATGTTTCACCGTATATAAGGGATATTCCGTAAAGGAGTATTCCTGAGGAAAACGCGCCCAGAACAAAATATTTCAAAGCTGCCTCATTCGACCTCACATCCTTCTTCTTGAAGCCTACAAGGGCGTAAATAGAAAGCGCCATCATTTCTATTCCAATGTAAATGACCATAAGGTCGTTTCCGCTTGAAATGACAAACATTCCCAGGATGGAAAAACAAATCAGAACATAGTATTCACCCTTCATAATGCCTTCGATAAAGTTGTATTTCCCCGACATCATTACCGTCAAAATTCCGGCAATGAGGAAAAGCATTTTAAAAAAGGATGAAAAACCGTCCGAAACAAATGAACCGGAAAATGTAGTGCCGTAGTTATCGAAATTCAAAAGAAGAATGACCGCGGTAGCAATCAATCCTATAAGAGTGGTAACCGATATGACCGCGTAACTCTTTCGTGAAAGAAAAATTCCGGCACAAAGGAGAAAAAGCGACCAGAGCGTGAGAAAAATTTCAGGATAAATTAAATTAACCTGCGGTATAAAAGCTGATATGTCCATTAATCAAATCCTTAATTCTATAATTCCTTGCCTGTTTCGCTGACGGCGTCCGAAATTTCTGAGACAGTTTCATGTTCATTAGATAACGCGGAAGCGGAAATTATTTTCTTGTCTATTACTTCCTCCGCAACTTTTTCGCTTTGGGCATTCTCAGGCGCGAGTCTCAAAGCAAGATGCTCTACCGGTTTTTCCAAAATCTTCAAAAATGGTTTTGGGTAAATGCCTATCCAGAAAATAAAAAGAATAATAGGCGCAAGCGTTACAATCTCCCTGAAATTGAGATCCTTGAGATTAGCGTTTTTCGGATTCCAAAGTTTGCCGAAGAAAACGCGCTGATAAAGCCAAAGCAGATATGCCGCGCCGAGAATAATTCCCGTGCAGGATAATGCCGCCCAAATCCATCCCAGATACTGAGAATTGAAAACACCGAGAAGAATCAGAAATTCACCTATAAAACCGTTCATTCCCGGTAGTCCCATTGAAGAAAGAAATATTATCAATGTTAGCGCCGAATAAACAGGAAGCCGGCTTGATAGCCCTCCGTATTCGGCAATCTCCCTGTTATGCCTTCTTTCATAGATTAATCCCACTATAAGGAAAAGCCCGCCGGTGCTGATGCCGTGATTTATCATTTGGAGAATACTGCCCATCATTGCCTGCGAATTCAGGGCAAAAAGCCCTATCATACAGAATCCGAGATGGCTTACACTCGAGTAAGCAACGAGCTTCTTCATATCCTTTTGCACAAGGGCAACCATTGCGCCGTAAATAATCCCTATGACCGAAAGAGTCGCCACGAAGGGGACAAAATCCCTTGTCGCCTCGGGGAAAAGCGGCATACTGAATCTCAGGAATCCGTATGCGCCCATTTTCAAAAGCACACCCGCAAGGATAACGCTTCCTGCCGTAGGCGCGTCAACGTGTGCATCAGGCAACCACGTATGAAAGGGAAACATTGGCACCTTGATTGCAAAGCCGAGAAAGAAAGCGAGGAAAAGCCACCACTGCCACACGTATGGAATCTCGTCATTGAGCAGTCTCATAAGATCAAAGGTATATACGCCCGGATGCGTCCCATTGTAATGAAAGAAAAGCGCTAGTATTCCAAGGAGCATAAATAGCGACCCGAACAATGTATAAAGGAAAAACTTTATTGCAGAATAGAGCTTTCTCGGACCTCCTCCCCAAACGCCTATGAGAAAATACATTGGAACAAGCATCACTTCCCAGAATACGTAGAAAAGGAAAAAATCAAGAGACGCGAAAACTCCGAGCATTCCCGTCTGAAGAAAGAGAAGAAAAATATAATATTCCTTTACCCTTTCCGTAATCGCGGACCACGATGAAAGTATGGCAATGACACCGAGAATCGTAGTAAGCAGGTAGAGCAGAACGCTTATTCCGTCTATTCCGAGAAAATAATAAATATTCAGATTCATCGACTTCACTTCAATCCACGAAAACTTCTCCACAAACTGCATTTTGTATGTTGAAGCGTCATAGTTGGTAAGAAGCATAAAAGAGAGAAGCATATCGATGACCGCGACGAGATTCGCGAATATTTTTATCCCGTTGATTTTATCCTTTGGAAAAAACATCAGAATAATTCCGCCCAGAAGCGGGATAAAAATCAAATATGAAAGTATTGGAAATCCTATCTGGTTCACATACGAATATGCATCACCAAGATACGATGAATAATTTAAGTCCATCAATTTATCCTCCGGTTTCTATTTTTTACATCATTACAATATATATGCTCACAAGTATGAATACTCCCGCGAGCATTATTGCGGCATAGGTATTTAAAAAACCTGTCTGAATTTTTCTTCCTGCTTTTGAAAAACGCTCCACAAGAGATGCTACGCCGTTTACCATTCCGTCAACAATATAGGCATCCCATAAGTTGGAAACATAGCTTACAGCGAGAGTAAAGGAACTCGTGAAATTTACCAGTCCGTCTATCCTTGCGGCATCGAATTTCCAGAAATATACAGATAGTTTTTTAATTCCGTTGACAAAAAGCGCTTCGTAAATTTCGTCCACGTAGTATTTGTTCAGCAAAGTGGTATAAAGCTGTTTGTATTTCCCCGCCAGCTTTGCCGGCAATTCCTTGTTTTTAAGATACAAATAATTTGCAAGGAGTAATCCTCCCACAGCAATCGCCACTGAAACAATCATAAGAGTAATTTCAAGTCCCATATTATGCTCTCCCGCGGCATGAAGCACTTCTTCGCCGTGTCCGCCCGCGCCAAAAACAGGCCCCAGAAATTCGTGGATTCTGTTTGCGCCGGGAATAAGAGGAATTCCAACAAGTCCTCCAATGAGGGAAAGGACGCCAAGCACCATAAGAGGCAAAGTTATATTGAGGGGAGATTCGTGAAGATGATGCGCCGCCTCTTCTGAAACTCTCGATTCTCCCTTGAATGTCAAATTTACGAGTCTGAACATATAGAATGAAGTCATAAACGCCGCTACGGCACCCAAAAACCACAGGAAATACCTGAAATCGCCCAATACGGGATTCTCCGCAGTAAATGCCTTGAAGAGAATTTCATCCTTGCTGAAAAATCCCGCGAAAGGAGGAATTCCCGCGATAGCGATGGTAGCGAAAAGGAATGTCCAGTATGTGCGCGGCATATGTTTTTTAAGCCCTCCCATATATCTCATATCCTGCTCGCCGCTCATGGCGTGAATAACGCTTCCCGAGCCGAGAAAGAGGCACCCCTTGAAAAAAGCGTGTGTCATAAGATGAAAAACTCCCGCCTCGTATGCTCCCACTCCGCAACCGAGAAACATATATCCAAGCTGGCTCACCGTTGAATAGGCGAGAACTTTTTTAATGTCATTCTGCACAAGGCCTATGGACGCGGCGAATATAGCCGTAAGCGCACCCACAGTCGCAACGACTGCGAGACTGAGAGGAGCGAGATTATATAAAGGATTACAGCGCGCAACCATATAGACACCTGCCGTAACCATCGTCGCCGCGTGAATAAGGGCGCTCACAGGCGTAGGACCTTCCATAGCATCGGGAAGCCAGACATAAAGCGGAATCTGCGCCGACTTTCCCATAGCGCCTATGAAAAGTGAAAGCGTTATTGCCGTAACTACCGTAATCCCGAGAGGAGTCATATGCATAAGCGCTTCCTCTTTACCCTCGACCGCGGAAAAAATAGTAGTGAAGTCAAGAGTGCCGAATACGGAATAGATGCAGAATATTGCAAGTATAAATCCGAAATCCCCTATTCTGTTTACTACAAATGCCTTCTTCCCGGCATCGCCGGCTGACTTTTTAAGTATGTAAAATCCTATGAGAAGATACGAGCAGAGTCCGACGCCTTCCCATCCAACAAACATAATCAGAAAATTGTTTCCGAGGATAAGAAGAAGCATTGAAAACATAAAGAGGTTGAGATAGGCGAAAAAACGGTAATAGCCCGAATCGCCATGCATATATCCCGTTGAATAAATATGTATGAGCATTCCCACAAATGTAACGACAAAAAGCATTATGGACGAAAGGGCGTCGAGCTGAAACCCCGCATTCACCCTGAATTTTCCCGCAGGAATCCATTCATAGATAACCTGCTCGAAAATTCCGCTTTCCGGATGATTGATGAATATGAAATCGGCAAGCACGTAAAGGGCAGTAGCCGAAGCAGCAATGGCTACGCCGCAGGCAACGGTGTGTATTATTTTTTCCGAGTTTCTGTATTTTTCCGAAAGAAGCCCTGCCGTACCGTTAATCAGAAATCCGGCGGCAAAAAGAAGCGGTATTATAAAAAGTAGCTGCATAGTGTTTTATCCCTTTAAAACTCCGTAATCATCGAGGTTCACGCTTCCCTTATTTCTGAACATCGAAATAATGATGGCAAGACCTATAGCCGCCTCAGACGCGGCAATCGTAATTATCATTATCACGAATATCTGCCCCGCAACGTCGCGAAGATAACTCGAGAAGGCAATGAAATTTATTGCCGCGGAGTTAAGCATCAATTCGAGTGACATTAATATTATGAGCGCGTTCTTTCTCGTAATGACTCCGATTGCCCCTACAATAAATAGAAGCGCGCTAAGTAAAAGATACCAGCTTAAAGGAATCATAAATTATTCTCCTAAATTTTTCTGCTGAGCACTATCGCCCCTACCATCGCCGCGAGAAGGACAACCGATACAAGCTCAAACTGAAAGATATATTTCGTATAAAGCATAACGCCCACATTCTCTATGGTGCCCTCGAAAAAAGAGCCCGATACGAGCGAAGCAATTTTTTTGCCCGATTCTATGAAGATATAAACAAACTCCAGAAAAAGCGTTACACCTATAACAGCGGCAAGAAACTTGAATGACGTCTGCGGGCGCGCTATTTCCCCCACACGTTTGTTAACAAGAAGAATTACAAAAAGATAGAGCACCATTATTCCGCCTGCATAGACAAGCACCTGCACTGCCGCGAGAAACTGCGCCTTAAGCTGTATGTAAATTCCCGCAACGGAAAAAAATGTAAGCACGAGATAAAGCGCGCTGTGTACTATCTCCTCGCGCGTAATGACCATAATCGCGGAAAAGAGAGTAAGAGCGGCAAGGAAAAAGAAAATACCGTAATTTGCCATAGCAGATAAAGTTAAAGATTCCATTATTTTTTCTCCTCTGCCTCCGTCTCTTCTTCCTTGATTTCCGGTTTCACGGTTTTGCTCTTCTTGCTCTTTTCCCAGTTTTCAATAAGCTTGTTAAGGGGATACACGAAATTTTCTCTGCTTCCGCAGGAAAGTTCATATTCTTCCGTAGGCAGTATTGCGTCAACGGGACAGGACTTGAAACACAATCCGCAAAAGGAACATCTTGAAAGGTCAACAGTGAAAACAGTTATCTTTTTGTCCTTCCCCTTCCCCTCAGTTTCTATGGTAATGCAACCGTCGGGGCAAACTCTCGCGCAAAGACCGCAACCTATGCATTTTAAAGACCCGTCCTCCTTGAGCGCATGCCCGTGAAGTCCTCTCCAACTTTCAGGTATTTCCCACTCCTTAGTCGATTTTTCATAGGGATACTGCATTGTAACCTTGCGGCTGAACATATATTTCAGCGTAACTTCAAATCCTGAGCGCAAATCCTGAAAGAAGTCATACCAAAGTTCTTCCTTCCTCTCCGCGTTCTCACGTGAAATTACAATATAATCATCCATTTTCATTAAGACCCCTGTCAGCTAAAAAGCATTTTCCTCTTCAGTGCTTCTTCTTGAAATGCAGTAATTTTCAAAATTTTTTATAAACTTGAATGAAAGGACTATGATGAGAGCCGTAATTATCCAAACTACAGGATAAAAAATATACCAGTCGTACTTTTCATAAAAGAAATGCTCCACTCCCGCAAAAACTATATTCGCGAGCGTGAGAGGCAGAAGCATCTTCCACCCGATGTGCATCAACTGGTCATAGCGGTATCTCGGGAAAGTCCATCTTATCCATATAAAAACGAAGAGTATTGCCACTATTTTGAGGCAAAACCAGAAAGCTGGAATAGCCCCGTCAAGAATGGGCTTCAGCACTCCGACGCTTTCGGGTATCTGAATGTTGAGAAATCCGAGAGGACTTCCCCATCCGCCGAGAAACAGCGTTACGCCTATTGCCGAGACGACAATCATATTCATATATTCCGCGAGATAGAAGAACGCAAACTTCATTCCGCTGTATTCCGTCTGATAACCTGCCACAAGCTCGGTTTCAGCTTCGGGAAGGTCAAAGGGAAGTCTGTTTGTTTCCGCAAGGGCGCAAACCATGTAGAGTACAAAACCCAGTGGCTGTAAAAATACAAACCACACACCTGACTGCGCCTGTTTTTCTATTATTTCAACCATCGAAAGGGACTGGGCAAAGATAAGCACACCTATTACCGACAGCCCTATCGAAACTTCATAACTGACCATCTGAGCAGCGGAACGAAGCCCGCCAAGCAGTGGGTATTTGCTGTTTGAAGCCCATCCTGCCATTACAAGCCCGAATACTCCCAATGATGAAACGGCAAATATATAGAGAAGACCCACATTGATATCCGTAATGTAAAAATCAGGGGACCAGGGAATTACGGCAAGCACAGTGAATGCCGGAATAAGGCAGATTACGGGGCAGAGATAAAAGAGAATCTTATCCGCCTTCATTGGAATGATGTCTTCTTTTATGAACAGCTTGAGTCCGTCAGCTATGGGCTGAAGTATGCCGTGATACCCCACCCTCATCGGTCCGAGGCGCGACTGAATCCACGCGCAGACCTTCCTTTCGAGATATGCCGTATACGCCACGCCGAGAGCGACTACACCCATTACTACAACAATTTTTATAAGCGCGGTGACAATGTCTCTTATTATTACATCCATTATCTGTCCACCTCTCCGAGTACGATATCGAGAGTGCCTATTACGGCTATGACATCGGCGACAAGATGTCCCTTTACCATTTTTCCGAATGATTCAAGATTTACAAATGAAGGAGGCCTGACCTTGACCCTGTATGGCTTGTCACTGCCGTCGCTTACGATATAAAATCCCAATTCGCCTTTAGGCGCTTCTATTGAATGATAAACCTCGCCTGCGGGCGGTTTTATTATTCTTGGAACTTTTGCCATAATCTCGCCTTCGGGAATGCGCGAAAGGGCATCCTTCGCAATCTTCACGCTTTGTCTCATCTCTTCCATTCTGATGATATATCTGTCGTAAGTGTCGCCCTTTGACCCTATTGGTACCTGAAAATCAAAACGATCATATATGGAGTAGGGTTGGGCTTTCCTTATATCCCATTTAACACCGGACCCTCTGAGACTCGGACCGCTCAAACCCAAATCAATTGCGTCCTCCGCGCAGATGATTCCCACATCCACGGTTCTGTCAAGCCACATCCTGTTTTTACTCAACAACTGTTCGTATTCCCCGATATGCCCGGGGAAATCGTCAAGGAATTTCTGTGCTCTTTCCCTGAAACCGTCGGGCAAATCCGCGGCAACTCCGCCTACATTTATATAGTTATATGTAAGGCGCGCGCCGCTGAGCATTTCAAAAAGGTCGAGGATATCCTCCCTCTCCCTGAAGCAGTAAAGGAAAACAGTTACCGCCCCTATATCCATTGCGTGAGTGCCGAGCCACAGAAGATGGCTCGCTATTCTCTGCAATTCCGTAACGAGCACCCTTATGTAGTCCGCGCGCTCGGGAATTTCAATGCCCATAAGCTTTTCCACGGCAAGCACATAGGCAAGATTGTTGCTCATCGAGGCAACATAATCGAGACGGTCGGTATAGACCACATTCTGCCTGTAATCTCTCTGCTCGCAGAGTTTTTCCACACCGCGGTGAAGATATCCAACTACAACTTCGCTGTCTTTCACGACTTCGCCGTCAAGGGTAAGTATGAGACGAAGCACGCCGTGGGTGCTTGGGTGCTGTGGTCCCATATTGACGATTATTTCTTCGGTTTTGAAACCGCCGTTATCTTTCACTTCTTCAGGCATCTTCACTCCTGTAGGGAAAATCTTTTCTCAAAGGATGTCCCGTAAAATCATCCGGCAGAAGAATGCGCCGAAGGTCGGGATGTCCCGAAAAGTTTATTCCCAACATATCGTAGCACTCTCTTTCGTGCCAGTTTGCCGTTTCCCACACACCGGTAACGGAGGCGATGCTCTCGCCCTGGCCCAGAGGCGCTTTTATTCTCAGTCTTTTATTGTTATCAATGGAAAAAAGGTGGTACACCACTTCGAATTTTTTGTCGTTTTCAGGATAGTGGACGCCGCAAAGGTCTGAAAGAAAATTGAATTTTTCCTCATTCTTGAGGTAAAGGCATATATCCACAATCCTCGACGCTTTCACCTTGAATGTAGTTTCGCTCTCGAGGTCTCTCAAAGGAGGCACGCTCTCTACCGCGTCACCGAATTTTTCAGCCAAACGCTCTGCAAGACTTTCACTGCCCATCAGCTTCTTTTCTCCTCGCAATAGTCATCTTGTCAATTTTATCCTGCAGCATCATCAGTCCGTGGCAAAGGGCTTCGGGCCGTGGGGGACAGCCGGGAATATAAACATCCACCGGTATTATTTTGTCCACTCCCTGCACAACGCTGTATGTGGGAAATATTCCGCCCGTATTGGCACAGGCGCCCATAGACACAACCCATTTCGGGTCGGGCATCTGGTCGTATAGTTTTTTAATGACAGGCGCCATTTTCTTGGTAACGGTGCCCGCGATAATCATCATATCAGACTGCCTCGGAGACGCCCTGAAGAGCATTCCTGACCTTTCGAAAAAATCGTAGCGTGCCGCTCCCGCTGCCATCATTTCAATCGCGCAGCAGGCAAGCCCGAATGTGACGCCCCAGAGTGCCGATTTTCTTGCCCAGTTGAAAACGTAATCAGTGGAAGTAATCAGTACATTGGGACCGAATCTGTTTTCGATTATACCCATTCAAGAGCTCCTTTTCTCCACGCATAGAAATAACCCACGAGCAGTATGAATATAAAAATCATCATTTCCACAAAGCCGAAATAGGATATTTTGTTATAAATTACCGCCCAGGGAAAAAGAAAAATGGTTTCAACGTCAAAAATGATAAAAAGCACGGCAACGAGAAAATATCTTACGCTGTAAGCACCTCTTGCATCTTCCGTTGCAGGCTCGATTCCGCACTCGTAAGTGCTCAGTTTCTCGTTGCTGGGATTGTTCGGGCGCACGATAAGCGCCACAACCAGCGTCCCTATGGCAAATGCAATTGCCGCAAGCAGAAGAAGTAAAATCGGGATATACTCGCTGATTGAGCGGTATTCATTAAAATTTGAAAAGATTTCCATCATTCATCCGGCTCAATAAATAACAACATCCATTAAACAAAACGGGCGTCGAATAGCATATCAGATTGAATTAATCAAGGAGTTTTTATGTAAGTATATTCAATTATAAGCAAAAAATACTTATTTGCCGGTAGACGGGCTTTTATGACTAACTATTTGAATGATAAAATTATTTTACCAATATTCTCGTTTTTTTCCATTCGCTCTGTGGCTTCATAAATCTTTTCACAGGGAAAAATACTGTCTATTACCGGCTTTAACTTCCCGTTCTCAAAATGCCGGACAACTTCCCTCGAAAATGCCTCAGTTGCGGCAATCTTCTCATCAAGGGGGCGCGAGCGCAAAACCGTGCCCACAATATGAAGACGTTTGCTTAAAATAAGGGAAAGATTCGTTTCCGCTTTAACTCCCCCCATTACGCCCACAAGGACAAGTGTGCCTTTCTTTGTTAATAATGAAAGATTTTTACTCCAATAGCTTGCCCCCACTGTATCCAATATGACTGAAACAGAGTTTTTGCCGAAACGGGATTCTATGACTTTCTTAAAATCATCATTTTTATAATTGACCGGGAAAAAGTCCGTTAATTCTTTAATTTTATCAATTTTTTCATCACTTCCCGCAGTCCCGATTGCTTTCCCCGAGAAAAGATTTACAAGCTGTAGCGCCGCGCTTCCAACACCTCCCCCGGCAGAATGGACAAGGACTGTATCACCCTCCTTCATTCCTCCCTGAGTACGAAGCGCATCGTGAGCGGTAATGAATGCTTCAGGAACCCCGGCCGCTTCTTCCAGACTGAGTGCATCGGGTATCTTCACCGCCATTTTTTCGTGGACTACAATTTCCTCAGCATAAGCGCCTCCCGATACAATCCCGAAAACCTTCTCACCGCCCTTCCAGAGAGTCACATCTTTCCCGACTTCATCGACTACGCCCGCATACTCAAGTCCGGGAATATCCTGAACTGTATCCTGAGGCGCGGGATAAAGACCTCTTCGCTGAAGAAGGTCGGCGCGGTTTAGCGCCGTTGCCGCGACACGCACTTTAATTTCATTCGCTTCCGGTATTAATGAATCTCTTTCCTCTATAACGAGGTTTTCTATTTCTTTTCCCTGTTTTTTAATGGCAACGCATTTCATTTCTTTTTCATTTTCTCCTTAGCAAGAAAAACAAGGCAATCTGACAATGCCCTTTCAATCACCGCGTTGTCTCCCGCAATCCAGACAATTCTTTTTCCGTTTTCAAAAAAATAGTGTTCCTGTCCCATTCCTGTTACCGAATACAGCGGGAATGAACCCAGATTTTTACTTTTCAAATCTGTAAAGAATTTGTTTCCGTCTTCAATTTTTTCAACCATCCTTTCAATCAATTTATCGGCGCTTTCATTATCACGTGCTTCGGAATAGTAAACGGTAACCTCATTTTCCCCGTCAGAATAAGATGCAACATAACCGTTAATTATCTCGACGCTTCTTCCGTGAAGACTGTACAACACTTTCAGTGCCGGTCTTCCCATTTTGACCTTGCTCATATTAAGCCCCGCAATTGTTTTAGGCGTATTCAGCGGGGGAAGCGGTTCTCTTTCGGACAGACAAGCGGTAAATACCAGAAGGATAAAAATACTCTGAAATATTTTTCTCATATTTTACCCTAAGCATTTCAGGTGCACGGATATCCTGCATTCCCGGCAAAAGAATACAGTAGAAAAATCTAGTTAGAACTATAACATATTAGTGGGAATATATTGTGGATTTTTTTATAATCTCGTAACAGACAGCAGGCGAAGAGGCACTGCCACTGTTACACATTGAATTTGAAATTGATAATGTCGCCGTCACGCACTTCGTAGTTTCTTCCTTCGAGGCGAA
>CAZJVM010000074.1:0-12404 GCA_964549305.1 uncultured bacterium | reverse complement strand
TTTGCCTATATTAACGTTTTTGATATGACCGACCTCTCAAGGTTTGATTCTTCCGCGGAAAAATTAGGGGGAAAAACGAAGAGAATGTATGGCGATTGGAAATATTTCAATGATAAGGAAAATTTATTCCTCCACGATTTCAGAGGAAAGCGGATTTCCGTTTTCCTGAATAAGAATGTCCCGAGATATGCTCTTGATATATCCGAAGGGGAAGTTGCGGGTTTTTTTGCGATGAAAATCTCCCACTCCCTGTCTTCGGGATATGACGGGGTTTTCCTTGATAATGTATGGGTGAAATATCCCTTTTCTTTCGGATTGGGAAACTGGATTTCAGGTGTCCCTCCTCTCATCAACAAGGATAAATGGTCAGGGCAAACTGCAAACCTGCTTGCGGAATTAAAGAAGCAGTCAGGAGTGGGAAAAGTAATTTTTAATCAGATTAATCCTTCGGATATTGTGGGGAGTATGAAATATCTCAATGCTTCCGATGGTGCGTCAGATGAAGAATGGCTAAAAAACAATTTCTTTTACGGCGATAACCACTCAAAGTCGTTAACGCTGATTTCCAATGCCGCGAAACGGGGAAAAGATATCCTTCTTTTGTCTTCCGGAGAAACTTACGGGCAAAGACTTTTTTATTATTCGGCTTATCTTCTCGTGGCAGATGGTAAGAATGTTTTTTTTCAACCTTCAAACAAACATAATATCGAAAGATTAAGTTTTGACGACTTTTATAAAGTTCCCATGGGAAATCCTTTGTCGCGATTCATCAAAAAAGGTGAAGTTTATTATCGCGCCTTTGAAAACGCGCTGGTTATAGTTAATTTCGGAAAAGAGAGGTTTGATACGCGTGATATCGCAGTTTCAGACAAAGCGAATTATGAAATAAAGTTCGGCAGTATGGAGAATTTTTCCCTTTTACCGCAAAGTGCCGTAATAATGGTCAGGAAAAAATGATAACGTGGCGATTTATAGTTTTCTTTTCTTGCGTAGAAAACAATTTTACCGCATTGAAAACAGGAGTAAAATAGTATTGTATAAAAATATTTTTATTTCCGGTGAGTTTTTACTTAAAATAATTGTTTGAGGGCTTAATTTTTACGGAAGAAATTTTCTCCAATGGATAAAGATAATAAAATGCATCTTTGTTTTGTGGCAGATGCCGACCATCCAAACACGAGAAACTGGGTTAATCATTTCGCAAATGTTTTTTCCCACAAAGTCAGTGTTATTTCCTTTAATTCTTCCAGGGAACCTGTAGAAGGCGTTGATACCTATTATCTGCCCGAATGGCAAAAAAAGATAAAATTCAGATATATTGCCTCAATCCCAACGATACGGAAGTTTGTGAAGCAAATATCTCCGGATATTTTAATCGGATACAGGGTGGTGAGTTACGCTGTGTCTGCCGCGGCGTGCAACTTTCATCCGTTGGTAATTGCCGCGCAGGCGGCATATGTCGTCCATCCGGGAATACATCCTGATTATTACAGGATTTTCGCAAAGTATGCCATAAAAAGAGCTGACCTGATTCATTCGTGGGCAGAGCATACAACAAGAGATTTGCTCTCTTTAGGCGCGCCGGAATCAAAGGTCGTGACTTTTCCCAGAGGAGTCGATGTCAGCTTTTATAAATTTAAAGGTGAAGAAAAGGATAAGAGGGAATTTCGCGCCATTACGACGCGCCATTTAAACAGGGCTTATAATTTTGACCAGATAATTAAAGCCGTTGCGAAGGTTTCGCGCCGGATAGAAGGTTTCAAGCTTCTTATTGCCGGAGACGGAGAGGACAGAGAGCGTCTCGAAAATATGGTCTCACAGCTGAATATAGAAAAGAATGTCGATTTTCTGGGAAATGTCACAAGAGATAATCTTGCGGGGTTGCTTAGAAATTCCCATATTTACCTTTCCGCGGTAATCAGCGACGGCGTTTCATCTTCCCTTCTTGAAGCAATGGCATCGGGGGCGTTTCCCGTTGTCACCGACAACGAGGCAAACCGCCTTTGGGTGGAAGACGCAGTTAACGGCTATCTGTTCAGGTACAAGGACGACGAACACCTTTCGGAAAAAATTATTGATGCCTTTCGCAATGATGAATTCAGAGTTAAAACGGTGAAGGCAAACAGAAAAATTGTCGAGGAAAAGGCTGATTGGGACAAGAATATGAAGAGAATGGAATCTCTCTATTTAAACCTTCTTGGCAAAAAAATTAATGAATAAAAACGCAGAGAAAATTTATTCTGCAAGCCCAATATTAGTACAAAATATCTTTACATCTTTATACGGGTTGAAACTTCATCTTCTCCGCTACGCAATTATATATGATGACAATTACAAATCTCTTTTCGCCTCCGAATATATTTCAAATGATGAAATGATGAAGTTAAGATTGGATAAGCTCAAAAGAATAGTGAAGATTGCGTCGGGCAACGTTCCCTATTACAGAGAATTATTCGCGCGGGAGAAGATAGATGCCGAATCCCTTTCCTCGCTCTCGGATATTGAATCTATCCCTCTTCTTTCAAAGGACAACGTAAGAGAATCACCGGGAAATTTTGTGAATGAGAGTTTCAATATAGAAAAGCTCATAACCCGCTTTACAAGCGGAACGACAGGGAAACCTCTAACAGTCTATTGCCGGAAGGAAGATCTCAGGAGAAATTACGCCTTTTTCATCAGAACGAGGTCGTGGTGCGGGATAAAGATGGGTGATAAAAGAGCTACATTTTACGGCAGGGTGATTATTCCTTCGGGGCAAAAGAAAGGGCCTTTCTGGAGATTTGACGCGTCGGAAAACAACCTTCTCTTTTCATCCTATCATATGGATGACGACACACTCGCCTTATACTGCCGCAAGTTGTCAGCTTATAAACCTGTCGAGATAAGGGGATATCCGTCAAGTCTTCATACCTTAGCCGTATATATGCTGAAAAAAGGAGTTCCGCCATTCAAGCCCAAAGGAATTTTTACTACAGCAGAAACCCTTTTCGATTATCAGAGAGAGGCAATCGAAAAAGCCTTCGGCGGGAAAATCTACGATCAGTACGGCAGTACTGAAATGGCGAATTTCGTCACTCAGTGCGAATACGGGACCTATCACGTCCACCCCGAATACGGCATAATCGAAATTCTAAGAGACGGGAAAAAAGCCTTGCCCGGAGAAGAGGGTGAGGTTGTATGCACGGGTTTCGTGAATGAAACGATGCCGCTTATAAGATACAGATTGGGGGATTCGGGGATTGCGTCCGATGAGGAATGCCCCTGCGGAAGGAATTTTCCGGTCATCGCGAAAATCCTCGGGCGTTGCGATGATTTGATAAGGACAGCGGAAGGCAGATATGTGGGAAGACTCGACCCGGTATTCAAGGGAGTCGGAGGAATAAAGGAATGTCAGATTGTTCAGGAAAATAAGTCTCTTGTAATACTAAATGTGGTTGCGGAAAAAAATTTTGGCGATGCCGAAAGGCAAAAACTCAGGAAACAGGTCGCGGAAAGAGTGGGAGAGTCAATGAAGATAGAGATAAAAACCGTTGACCATATTCCGAGAGACGGAAGGGGAAAATTCCGCGCCGTAGTGAGCAGAATAAATTCTAAATGATGTCAGGCGGAAAATGACAGAGAACAATACAATAAGAATAATGATTGCGGGAGACGTAAATCTGGGGAATCATCCCGTCTGCATAGAACACGGAGTAAAGACAAAACAGATAAAATACGGCACATCCTTTCCTTTTCAGAAAATACGAAATTGCCTTGAAAGAGCGGATTTGAGAATCGGAAACTGCGAGGTTGTGCTTTCAGAGAAGGGAATGGACAGAAATTCGCTCAAATCTGTGGAATTCAGGTCATATCCCGATGCCGTAAGAGGATTGGAGTACGCGCGCTTTGACATAATGGCGCTTGGAACGAATCACGCCTTAAATCACGGCGAGGAAGCTTTCAGGGAAAGCGTAAAGGTGATGGAAGAGAGGGGAATAAAGTGTGCGGGCATTAAAAACGAAGAGAATGGGTGCATACCCGTAAAGGTCAATATAAAGGGAGTATCGGTAGGAGTGCTGGCATATTCCTTCAGGCCAGAAAAATACTTCAAGGGAGTGCCCTGTTACGCTCAGGGCGACAAAGATATTATATGCGAGGAGATAGAGCGTTTAAAAAAGGAATGCGGTACAGTCATTCTTTCCCTTCATTGGGGAGATGAATTCATTCAGCGCCCTTCGCTTGAGCAGATTGAAAATGCGCGGGCTTTTGCCGATGCGGGCGCGGACATAGTATTCGGGCACCACCCGCACGTTTTGCAGGGAGTGGAAAAATACAAGGGCGCCTGCATAGCCTACAGTCTTGGAAATTTTATCTGCGATATGTGGCAGGCGGAAAGAAGGGAAACTGTAATAATAGATGCCGTTGCAGGCAACGACGGATTGAAGGAATTTTCGCTCATTCCCGTAAAAATTAACGAATCCTTCCAGCCGGAAGTACTCAGGGGAGAAGAAGCGGATAAGCTGTTGCGAAAAACGGAGGAATTGGGAAAAGTTGTTTATGACGAGGATTTTTCCGAAAGGGAAATGAAAAACGAGGCATATCTTCGCGAGGTCTCACAAACGGTTAAAAAAAACAGATACGAATCGTATCTTTATTTCTTTAAAAAAATATTCTCCTGCAGACCTCTTTTCTTTTATCAGAATATAAAAAGAGCGATAACAAGAAGAATGTAAAAATGATATGATTTTCACTGTTTTTACGAGAGGCGAAAATATATGTGCGGAATTTGCGGAATATATAAGCGTTACGGAAGTCCTGCGGAAAGGCAATCCGTCCGTAGAATGAGGGACCTTCTATCGCACCGTGGTCCCGACGGCAAGGGCGAATATGTGGAAGGAGAAATAGGACTCGGGCATCGAAGGTTGAGCGTAATCGACATCGAAGGCGGACATCAGCCTATGTGCAACGAGGACGGCAGGTATTGGATTGTCTTTAACGGAGAGATATATAACTTCAAGGATTTGAGAATCGACCTCGAGAAGCGGAATCATCGCTTCAGGACAAAATGCGATACGGAGGTAATTCTCCATCTTTTTGAAGACGAGGGCGAAAACTGCCTCTCCCGCTTCAACGGAATGTTCGCTTTTGCCATTTGGGATAAGCTTGAAAAAACTCTTTTCCTTGCAAGAGACCGTCTCGGGATAAAACCTCTTTACTACTACTGCGACGACAAAAATTTTATCTTCGCATCGGAAATCAAATCGGTTGTTTCCTGCAGTGAAACGGCAGCGATTCTTAACAGAAAACGCGTAAAAGAATACCTGTTCTTTCGTTATATAGCAGGTGAGGAAACTTTTTTTGAAGGCGTCAAATCCCTTCAGCCCGGACATTTTATAAAGGTAAGCGCCAATGAAATGAAAGTGAAGCGCTACTGGAGTCTCGGGCAGGAAAGAGGGAGCGATGATGCCGGCGAAGAATATTGCGAAAGGGATATCCTTTTTTCCCTCAAGGAATCTATTAACAAGAGACTCGTGAGCGACGTCCCTCTGGGATGTTTCTGCAGCGGTGGAATAGATTCGAGCCTTGTTACGGCAATGACTTCGGGAATGACAGATTTTCGCCTCTCAAGCTATTCCATAGGATTTCAGGAAAAGGATTATGACGAAAGCGATTATGCCCGCGAAGTGGCAAAGATGTATTCGACAATACATAACGAAGTCGTCGTGGACAACAGAGAATTTTCCGATGTCCTGCCAAAGGTAATCTGGTATCTCGACGAGCCCTTGAATCATGCAAATTCAGTGCAGATATATCTTCTCAGCCGTTTTGCGAAAAACTATGTTACCGTAATCCTTACGGGCGAAGGCGCAGACGAGATATTCGGCGGATATCCCCGTTATCTCATCCCCAAGGCCATATCGGACTTCAGGAAATTTCCGGAATTCATAAATAAGGCGGCCTATTCCGCGCTTGCCGGAATAAACAGGAGGAAAATCAGAAAACTCTGTGACTCTATGGCGCTTGGTACGGAAGCGATGGCAGTAAACAACAGTAAATGGGTCAGGGATGAAATCGTGAATTCCATTTGCAATGAAAGAGAAACGCTGGATTTGTCCGAACGCTTTGCAAGGTTCGAACTAAAGGGATACAGTACCGATGATTTCATCAGGTCGCTTCTCATTCTTGAACAGCAGACATATCTTGTTTCCATTTTAAACCGCGCGGACAAGATGAGCATGGCGGCAGGAATTGAATTGAGAGTCCCTTTCCTTGACCATACATTTGTTCAAAAGGTGAATAAAGTTTCTGTAAATTACAAGCTCAGGGGATTAAAGACCAAGAGCATTCTTAAAGATATAGCGCGAAACTTTCTCCCTGACTCCATAGTGGACAGGAAAAAATCAGGATTCGGCAATCCTGTGGATGCTTGGCTCGGTGACAGAAAGGGGTTGGGGCGTTATATGGATGTTGTTTTGTCACAAAAAGTGAAAAATCTCGATTTTTACAGAGCGTCCTCAGTTGAAAAGCTCATTAGCGAGCAGAATGACGGAAAGAAGCACGGAAGCATATTATGGCAGTTAATTAATTTTTCTATTTGGTATGACACTTTCTTCTGATTCATTGAAAAGACCCGTTAAAGTACTCCACACGATATATTCCCTTGAAGCGGGAGGCGCTGAAAGGGTTGTCTATCACTATGCCCTTTACCACAGGAAGGAAAAATACATTCCCGTGGTTTGCGCCATCAAAAAAGGGGGAGTATTCGCCGGCGAAATAGAAAAGCTGGGAGTGAATGTTTATGTGGCATCGCAGGGACAGTCTTCGGCAGTGGGAATAATAAAAAAATTGCGGCAGATTATTCGTGACGAAAATATTAGTGTAGTCCATTCCCACGGACAGGTGGCAAATACGTGGACAATCCCCGCTGTTTTGTTTTCTTCCGTAAAATGCTTTGTAAGGACCGAACATAATGTTTTTTATCCGGGATTCAAGGCGCAGATACATTCCCTGATTAACCGGTTTCTTTTTTTCAAAAATGACGCAATAATTGCCGTTTCAGACGCTGTCAGGAATGCGCATCTTGATCGCGCTTTTGCCGGGAAGTCGAAATATATCACCGTGCATAACGGAATCGACGCGAAGAGATTCGGCGATGTAATAATCGACAGAGGAAGAATGCTTAAAGAAATGGGGATTGACGATGACTGCCTGATAGTGGGCACAGTCGGAAGCCTTACAAAACAAAAAAGACAGGATGTTTTTATAAGGGCGATGGCCGGGGTTTTTAAGAATGAGAAAAAGGCGGTCGGAATAATCGTGGGGGAAGGCGCTTTACGCAACGAGCTTTCGGAGCTTTCCAAAGAGCTGGGCATTGCGGATAAAATCATTTTCTGCGGACTTAGAAGGGATATACCGGAAATTCTGAAATTGATTGATATTTTCGTTCTTTCCTCCGACTGGGAAGGATTTCCCATATCGCTTCTCGAGGCAATGGCATCGGGATGCGCCAATGTGGTAACGGATGTAGGCGGAAACAGCGAGGCAGTCAATGACGGAGTAAGCGGTTTTCTGGTGCCTGCGGGCAATCCTGCCGCACTTGCAGAAAAGATTTGCAACTTGCTGTCTAATAAGGAAATATTGAAAGAAACCGCGAAAAAATCCCGAAAAAGGTTTTTGGAAAAATTTACGGCGGAAAATATGGTATTTGACACGGAAGACATCTATTCCCGAATAATTGAAGGAGAATAACCCTGGGAGAATTAAAGAGATTCATAAAGAGAAGCATTCCGCAGAAGCTTTTGCCCCTTGCGCGCTCGATATACCGCTTTAAGCTTGTGCCCAGATACTGGCTTCCCTACACTTTTTCAGACGGCAAGGCATGGCATCCCGTTTCACTTCACTACGAAATAACTTTTAAATGCAACCAGAGATGTGCCATGTGTCCTCAGCAGCACGACAAGGAGTCGGAAAACTCAAAAATATTTTCCACAATGAAATGTCAGCAGGAATTGAGCAAAGAAGAGATATTCCACCTTGCAGACGAAGCGGAAAGGGCAGGTATAAAAGAATTTACCATTACGGGAGGCGAGCCATTTATCAGAAAGGATATAATCGAAGTGCTCGAGTATTGCAGCAGAAAGAGTTTTTCTTTGGGAATACTCAGTAACGGTACGCTTATAGATGATGAAAAGGCGAAAAAAATTGTCGAACTCGGCATCAACAATCTTCAGGTTTCCATAGAGGCAGGAGAGGAAATTCACGACAGCATCAGGAATCAGAAGAATGCCTTTAACCTTCTTCTTACCGCCCTTGAAAGGGTCAACAGAGAAAAGGAAAAACAGGGTAAAAAAAAGCCCATTATAACCTTTTGCTGTACAATATCTTCAATCAATGCGGCGCATCTCAGCAGTCTTTTGGATATTGCTGAGAAATACCGCGCGGAAGTCAATTTCGGTTATCTTTTTTATTCTACCGAGGAGATGGACAGGCGCACCGGGGAGATATACGAAATGGGAGACTCCAAGGAGGAATCACAGGATATCTCCGATGAATTGAAAAACGTCGATGTAAATGCGCTTACGGAAGAAATAGATAAAATATACAAGATAGCGGAGTCGAAAAAAATTCCCGTAAGGTTTTCGCCTCCCCTTCAGGGGGATGATATCGCGAAAAGATTCAGCGACGACAGTTTCGCGTTCGCTTACAAATGCTTTTACCCGTGGTACGCGGTGCGCGTAAACCCATACGGGGATTTATATCCCTGCTCTATGAATATTACTATGGGGAATATAAAAGATATGGATTTTGAGGAAATATGGAACGGAAAGAAATTCATAAACTTCAGAAGATCCCTTAAAAAGAACGGCATATTTCCAAGATGTACGAAATGCTGTAAGCTTGACAAAAAAATCTGGAATTATCTTCCCCGTATCGGATAGAGTAAAATAAATGGACACAAAATCTTCTTTCCTGAAAAACATAATATTTTTTTTAATTGGTCTTGTTGCTTTCTCTTTTTTTCTTGAACTTTTCCTCAGGTTTGTGGTGAAGGTCCCTAATCATAGATTGAAGAATGCCGACCTTGAAACGTCATTGCAAATACCGGGAATATTCAAGCCGGGGCAGGACTTTGTAAGAGTGGATCTGCATAAGGAAGAACTTCCCTACAGAATAATAATAAATTCAAAAGGATTGAGGGGAAAGGATTTTGAAATTAAAAAAAAGAAGGATAGTTTCAGGATATTATGTCTCGGAGATTCTTATACATTCGGGATTTTAATAAATCAGGGGGAAACATACCCTGAACAGCTTGAGTCAATCCTTAATAATGATAATCAAAGCGGTCTTCAGTTTGAAGTGATAAACGCCGGGGTGAGCGGTTATACTTTATCCGATGAGTATGATTTTTATAGAAATAAGCTTTATAAGCTTAATCCCAATCTAGTAATCATTGCATTTGTGATGAATGATGTGCCGGATTATTTAAGGTCTATTTCTCCCTGGAGAAGTCAGCAGAAGAATGCAGAATTCTGGTCCCGGAAAAAATATATTTCATTTGTCAGGGATCGCCTAAATGATACCTCTATTTATAACGCGAAGAAGATTTTACTGGCTTATATGAGGGCGACAGGGGGGAATGATTCTCCTGATGTATATCTTATAGTGAATAAGTATTATGACAGTAATACTATGGAATTATGGAATAAATATTTTGATACTCTGATACAATTCAAGAAAGACCTCGATGAAAAAGGTACAGAGTTGCTGTTAGTAATATTTCCTGTTTATGCGCAAATTTACGAAAATGCTACGGTGCATCCACAGGAATATTTTATTAAACGCTGCAGTGAAATCGGTGTCGAAACCCTTGACCTTACTCCTGCATTCAGGGAGTCTGTAAAAAAAGGAAAAAAACTTTTCTATATGCCTATAGCAGACCATCCGACTCCTGAGGGATGTTCCGTTACAGTTAAAGCTATTAAGAAGTATCTGTTTGATTCAAAAAAAATAGCACAGCAGCGCAATATAAATTAAAATACATATTTTTTTACAGATGCATAAAACAAAATTGCCGGAAAAATTATCTTGAAGGGAACCATTCTGTTAAGAGTGTCATATCGTACTTTTACGATTTTCAGAAATAAACTATATTTTAAACTCCTTTATAAATACATTAAGAAAAATGATTTATATTGAAACAATTTTTTGGATTCTTATATGGGCGACATTCTATGTATATGCCGGTTATCCTCTGATATTGTATCTTTTGCGTCCGAAAGATATAAAACATCATGAATCTGAAGAATTTCCTTTTGTTACACTCTTCATTCCCGCATACAATGAAGAAAGGGTTATAGGAAGTAAGATTTTAAACAGTCTTTCACTGGATTATCCCGAAGATAAGCTTGAAATTGTCGTTGCCTCCGATGCATCCACGGACGGCACTGCAGATGAGGTCAGTAAATTTTCGGACAAGGGAATTAAATTATTTAAATCAATCAAGAGAGGCGGTAAAAACTCGATAATTAATGAATTTATAGGTGATTGCACGGGAGAGATTATTGTTTTTACCGACGCGAACTGCTTCTTTGAAAAAGATGCCGTAAAACTTTTGGCAGAAAAATTTACCGATAGGCGAATTGGACTCGTTGTGGGGCGTTTGAAATATGTCGATGAAAAATCTTCGGTGGGAAAAGGTGAAGGGTTGTATTTTCGCTATGAATCGATGATTAAAAAAATGGAAAGTGCCTTCGGCACACTTGTCGCGGCGACAGGGTCCATATATGCCATTAGAAGGGAGCTTTTTACAAAACTTGACTCCGATGTGGCAAATGACCTTGCCCATCCCATACAGGTTTCGTCAAAGGGGTATAAAATAGTTTTTGAGGAAAGGGCGCTTGCCGTGGAAAAAGCCACTGTTTCCGCCAAAGAGGAATTCAGCAGAAGGGCGCGAATAGTTACGCGCGGTATGACGGCGTTTATGCGTTATTGGAGAAAATACGGAATGCTTAAAGGAATGTGGGGGTTTTGTTTCGTGTCCCATAAACTTATAAGATGGTTTATCCCCTTTTTGCTTGTGGGGATATTTGCAACGAATATATTTCTTGAGTCATTTTTTTATAATCTTTTTTTCTTTCTGCAATGCGGTTTTTATTTTTTAGCGGCAGGCGGTTGTTTAATGAGAAAAAAAGTGGGAAAGATTTTTTCGGTTCCTTTTTATTTCACACTTGTTAATCTTGCGGCAATGACAGGTGTGTTAAAATATTTTGCCGGGAAAAGGCAGTCTGTTTGGGATGTGGCAGAGACAACAAGATAAGTAAATCTTTAAGACGGGCAATAAGAGGATAAAATCGGAATGATAGTATTGGTAACAGGCGGAGGAGGATTTGTAGGCGGATATCTTTGCCGGGCGCTTAGGGAAAAGGGTTGGAATATAAAGGTTATCGATGAAAAACCCTTTGAAGATACATCTCTTAATAAAGATGAGATAGAGGAGTATATTCAGGGAGATATCTGCGATTACGAAAAAATATCCTATGCCGTAAAAGGTGTTGACCTTGTAATTCATCTTGCCGCAAGACATCGTTTTTTTGGAATTACGGAAGAGGAATTCTATCGCGTGAATGTGCAGGGGACGGGGAAAATTCTCGAAGCAATGGATGAGCATAATGTGGAAAGCATTCTTTTTTACAGCTCAGTTGCAGTTTACGGAGAGCACGATTCGCCTACAACTGAGGAAGCCAATACATCTCCTGCGTTTGTCTATGGAATAACAAAGCTTGAAGCGGAGACAAAAATAAAAGAATGGCATCAAGCTCGCAAAGGAAGGTCTGCGCTCATAATAAGGCCTACGGTAATATTCGGTCCGGAAAACAGAGGTAATATGTACCGTCTAATAAGGCAGATAGACAGGCATCTTTTCATCCCTGTGGGAGACGGCAATAATATTAAATCAACTGCATACATAGAAAATATCATTGAAGCCACTTTGTTTCTTATGAACAGAAAAGAGGAAGGTGTGGAAATTTATACCTACGCGGATGAACCTCACTTGTCCTTTTTGGAAACCGTAAGGCTGATTTACAAATATTTGGACAGGTCCTTTCCCGGGTTGAAACTTCCCAAGGGCGCTGTATTAGCGGGGTTGAAGCCCGTAGATTATATAACGAATTTTTTAAAAATAGATCTTCCCTTTACTGCAGCAATTGAAAAGATGAACAAAACAACCCACCACGATGCGCAAAAAATAAGGGAAAAAGGTTTTAAACAATTATTTTCTATTGAAGAAGGTCTTGCAAGAACTGTAGATTGGTATAAAAATAGAAAAAAAAATAATAATTTCTAAACAAATATAATTTATTTATGGAAAAAGGTCCAAGAAATCAGGTGAGAGTTAAAGATATCCTTGAAGTGATCAGGGGGGG
>CAZJVM010000073.1:0-12502 GCA_964549305.1 uncultured bacterium | reverse complement strand
AAATCTTTGAATAAAAAACCGAATTCGGGTCTCCGTAAATTTTTGTTTCATTTGCGCCTGTGGCATCCATTTTCCATATCTCATCATTAAAGTAATGAACGAACACTATTTCCCCGGGATAATCCGCAGATGCGCTTTCAGTCGTAAATGACCACGTTTTATCAAGAATGAGTTTGTTTCCTGAAAGGTCTTCGACATAATAATCGTCGGGATAATTAGACGGAGCTTTTATGGTAACGGTGTAAAGAGTATCATGTTCAAGATTAGTTGATAAAGGGAGGATGAGACTGTTTTCAGCATAATCATAACTTCCGTAATTAAAAGATAATGATTTGCTTCCTCCTTCAATCTCTGCAGACAATATATATGTGTTTGTAATAGGTTCATCAAACTTCACAATGAACTCCGTTGCAATGGCAACATCAGTTGCATTCTCCGCAGGTGTTACAGATGCTATTTCAGGCGCAGTCGAATCAGAGGGAAATGTTCTGCTCCCGTCTGACTGATAAAACCAGTCAATTACCACTTCTCCCAGGTCGCTTGCGCTTCGCACCATAAATTTGGCATAATTCCCTTCTTTTGTTTTCACAAAATAGATTGCATTCTTCTCCACATCCACGGAATTGATATTTTCAGAATCACCGTAACCGCTTTCAGGCGCAGTGTCGGCATCCTTCCAGGTTTGAGCTGACGACGTAACAACGGAAACGTTAATATCCCCCATAAAATTATTATTAAACCAATTGCCGCCGAGATATACATCATAACTGCTCTGGAGATTCTCTCCCTTTGAAAAATCAAAATATCTGTCATCGTCACTATTTCCGTTAACTCTAATCAGCGCAGTCGCCGGTTTCGTCATCGGAGCAACAGGTTCTTCCTCATCCTTCACGCCAATAAAGGAGACCGTCTTTTTTGATTTTTTTATTTTAAATTTCTTTTCAGATTTAGAGAATGTATAATTCGTGCGCTGAACATAAGCCGTGTATTTTTTCCCTCTTTTAAGTTTCTTAAATACAGCTTTCCCCTTGCTGTTTGTTTTTGCCGTTTTAATGAATGATTCCTTGTCAACTCTCATAATTTCGACTTCAGCTTTTTTCAAAGCTTTTTTCTTGCCCTTTACATTTTTATAAACCTTCACATAGAGCGTTGACTTTTTCTTTGCGTCGGCACTGTGCAAAGGCAGAAAAGACAAAACAAGAAATAGAGCGCAAAGGTATCTCAACAAACTTCCGTCATTACTTTTTCGGGCATCAAACAGCTTTTCCATTGTCTTCCTTTCAAGATTTGTCACATACATCTAAAATTATTTTGAGTCGTTATCATCCGCAATCACAGCAGAGCGCGAAAAATTCAGCAACCTTTCCTTGACAAGTTGGTTTATACTATTTTTAGAAAAAGAGCCATCGGACTTTACCTTTCCGGCTTTCACGCCGGTAAGTATTTCTATTCCCTCTTCAATATGGCTTACCGCGTAGATATGGAATTCCCCTTCTCTGACGCTTTTTACAATCTCCCTGTCAAGCATAAGGTCGTCCGTGTTCTGCACCGGTATCATCACCCCCTGCTTTCCCGTAAACCCCCTCGACTTGCAGATTTCATAAAATCCCTCGATTTTTTCGTTAACGCCTCCTATGGGCTGGACAAACCCTTTTTGATTTACCGACCCGGTAACGGCAATTCCCTGATTGATAGGAACTCCTGAGAGACTTGAAAGAAGCGCGTAAAGTTCCGTGCTTGAGGCGCTGTCACCGTCGATTCCGCTGTATGATTGTTCAAAACAGATGCTTGCGTAAAGATTAAGAGGCATATCCTGAGCGAATTTTTCACGCAGATAGCCGGTCAGGATGAGGATGCCCTTGTCGTGAGTCTTTCCGCTGAGCTTTGCCTCTCTCTCAATGTTAACTATACCGCCTCTGCCTACTGATACGGCGACAGTAATCTTCGATGGCTTTCCGAATGAATAGGCGCCCATACTGTAAACGGCAAGTCCGTTTACCTCGCCGACTTTAAAATCTTCACTGTCAATAATTATAACGCCCTTTTCTATCATTTCCCTAAGTCGCACTTCCGTGAGATTGTGCCTCTCCTGCGCGTTATCTATCGCATCGTCAATATGCTTTGCGCCAATCAGCTTTTCACCGTCCTGCTGTCTCCAGTAATCCGCCTGAAGGAGAATATCTTCAATCTCGCTGAATCTCGTCGTAACCTTCCCTCTTGCCCCTGCCCTTCTCACTCCGTATTCAATAACGCTTTCAAGGGCTTCCGTCTTTATCCCTGCAAGTTTTTTATCTTTGCATACTTTGGCAATGACGGACAGAAAGAGTTTTATATTCTTCTTGTTCAAGTCTATTTTTGAATCAAATTCCGCCTTGACCTTGAATACCTTGCTGAAATCCTCTTCATAAGCATAGAGCGTTTCATATATATCCGATTCCCCTATCATCACTACTTTTACATTGACATCGATGGATTCCGGCTTGATTGCGAGGGATTCCGCCTGAAACATTGAAGGCGGTGACTGAATTTCGAGTCTGGATGTTTTCAAGACTCTTTTGAGCATTGGCCAAACCATGGGAGTTAGAAAAACATCACTTGCGTTGAGGACAAGATAACCGCCGTCTGCCCTGAGGAGAGAACCCGCCTTGATTTTAGTGAAATCGCTATAAATGCCTCCCGACCTTGTCATCTCCCTTTCAATAGTGCCGAATAGCGTCGCGATTGTAGGCGAGGGTTCGATAATTATGGGACAGCTTTTCTGTTTTGAATTGTCTATGATAAGGTTGGCTTCATATTTAACGAATGGATTGACAGACAACTCCTCTCCCAGATTAAGCTGAAGACCTCCGGAATTATTATTCTTTTTTGCGCCTGCGCCTTTAAAGAGGTCAATATCATCAAGTATGCTTTCCTTTACACAATCGAGATAGGCGTCTATCTTAGCGTCACTGAATTCCTTCTTCATATTATCCGCGAAACCCTCAATTATGCTGATACAGCTTTCTCTTTCTACTTCATTAATTTTTTCCGTCATTTCCATATTCAGATTGTTCACGTGCTGAAATATTTTTCTCAATTCATCCTTGAGTTCCGGATATTTTTTTTGAATACGGTCATATCTCTTCCTGTCGATTTTCCCCTCGGCAAGAAGAGATTCCACATTCACAAAGGGATAAGCTTTATCTTCCACAACAAACAGTATATCGGGAACGGACATCTCCCCTACCTGAACCTGACCGATGACAAACTCTTCCTTTTTGACTTTCTCCTCGAATGCGGCGACTATTCTTCTTTCCTCGTCCTGAAACTTCTTTCCCACTGCCTGTTTTTTCTTTACGATTGCCTCTTTTTCGAGAATAAGAGAGACATTCTTTTTGAGATAGCTTATGAAATCCTTCATTGATTTCACAAATTTTTTCCCCTTGCCTACGGGAAGAGTCAAAAGCGAAGGATGGTCGGGAGAGTTGAAGTTGTAAACATAAACGCGGTCATAGAAGATACTGCATTTCGGGCTTATTTTTTCAAGTATTCCCTGTACCGAAGTACGTCTGCCTGTGCCTGTCAACCCCGTTACAAAAACGTTGTATCCCGACCCGTATAATTCAAGTCCCAGTTTAAGGGCTTTGAGCGCCCTGTCCTGCCCTATAATTCCCGCCGCGGGTTCGAGTTTCTCGAGTCCCTTAAAGCTTGTGCCTTCCAGTTTGCATTCCCATCTCAGTTTTTCAGGCGAAACACGAAACTTCTTCGGTACGGACATCTTCTTCTCCTTATGAATTATATGTTCTATTTTTCCATCACTATGATGACATATAAGAAATTATTGTCGATACTTTTTTATCGTTTCTCTTATTACAGCGTTTTAAATTGCCATCGCCCAATCTTTCTGATATTAATTAGAAAATCTACTCTTCAAAAAACAAATTCATAAAAATGTACATCATATACGAATTCTTTACGTGGATATTCTTTATCCTCGCGTCCCCCTTTTTTCTTTTTAAGTTTTTCACCACTGAAAAATACAGGGCGGGATTGAAGGAAAGACTGGGCATATATAAAGAGAAACTCCCCGAAAAGGGAGAGGCAAAAAGGATATGGATACACGCCGTTTCAGTGGGGGAGACAATGGCGGCATCTTTTCTCGCCGGGGAGATAAGTAAAAAGGTCGAAAACGCGGAAATATTCTTTTCAACCACAACTGCGACGGGACAAAAAACCGCTCAAAAGCAGATTAAGACAGCAAAATCTATCTTTTATTTCCCTCTCGATTTTTCATTTTCCGTAAAGCGCGCAATCGGCAGAGTAAACCCTGACATTTGCATACTGATTGAAACCGAGATATGGCCAAACTTTTTGCGTATATGCCGCGAAAGCAATATTCCCGTAATGACTTCAAACGGAAGGATTTCCGACAAGTCATTTCGCGGTTACAGGAAGCTGGGTCCCATAATCAGAAGAATTCTCTCGGACATAACACTATTCAGCATGCAGACATCCTCCGACGCCGAAAGGATAAAAAAACTCGGCGCGCCGGAAGAAAAGGTCAAAACCTCCGGTAATATGAAATTCGACCAGGCACTTGCATCATCTTCCACAATCGACAGTGATGAAGTCAGAAGGAAATTCAGAATTCCTGAGGATAAATTCGTCATTGTTTTTGCAAGCACTCATGATGGCGAGGAGGAAATACTCTTAGATGTCTTCAGGAATCTTCAAAAGGATGTCACCGGTTTGTTTCTCGTCATTGCGCCGAGGCATCCGGAAAGATTTAATGAGGCAGCGGAATTAATTGAAAAAGAGAAAATACAATACGCTCGAAGGACAACTTTGGACAAAAACACAGACAGTGACTACAACGTTCTTCTTCTCGACTCAGTGGGAGAGTTATATATGATTTTCAGCATCTGCCACATTGCCTTTATGGGAGGAAGTCTCGTGCCTGTGGGAGGGCATAATCCTCTCGAAGCGTCGGTTTTCAACAAGCCCGTACTTTTCGGACCTCATATGCACAACTTCAGGGATATCGCGTCAATCATACTTGAAAACAATGCGGGATTTCAGATGTCGGAAAAGAATGAAATCCTCAAAAAAATGTCAGAGCTCATATCCGACAAATCCTATTTGGAAAAGATAAATAAAAATTGCAAAAAGGTATTTGAAGAAAACAGCGGTGCCACGGAAAAAAACATTGCCCTAATGAGGAATCTGATAAAATAAACTATGTCACTGAAAAGTTATTATCTCTCTGCCATCAGCGGAAAGGATAAAAGTGCCGGGGCGAAGGCATTCAGGACTATACTCATCCCCTTATCGGCGATTTATTCATCTGTGCCCCTGATAAAGGAAAAACTTTACGGCGCGGGACTTCTGAAAGCGCGAAAATTGCCCGTGCCCGTAATCTCCGTGGGCAATTTGAGTTGGGGTGGCACAGGTAAAACACCTGCTGTTATCGAAATTTCAAAAATCCTTTCAGGCGAAGGTATAACGCACGCGGTTTTGAGCAGAGGTTACGGAAGCAGTGCCGACAGGGGGACAAGTATTGTCGTTTCCGATAAGGATAAAGTTTTGATAAATCCTCCTTTGTCTTCCGATGAAAATCATCTCATCGCCGCAAATCTCCCGGGCGTGCCCGTAATTCAGGACAGGGAAAGATACCGCGGAGGGGAAACGGCAATTGAAAGGTTTAATGTAGAAGCGCTTATACTGGACGACGGTTTTCAGCATATAAATCTTGAAAGAGATTTGAACATCCTTCTATGGGACAGCAGAGTAAATCCCGCAGATTCATTTCCCATTCCCGCAGGCACTTTACGGGAAGGGAAAAGCGCCATAAAAAGGGCTGACATCATAATCCTTACAAAGACAAACCAGAAGGGAAGCGATGTGCCCATGTGCGAGTTATTCTTCAGAAAACGCGCCTCTGAAAAACCGATTTTTCACGCCTGCCACGAAATCTCATCAGTAAGGGAATACGGCATTACCAGTGATTTCAAACCACGGGATTTTACAGGGAAAAAAGCAGTCGCCTTCTGCGCCATCGCTGATTCCGGTTCCTTTAAATCAACAATCGAAGAAACGGGGATTGAAATATGCGATTTTATTTCATTTCGCGACCATCACTCATATTGCGACGGGGATATCGCGGCGCTTAAAAAAGCTATGAGGCAACAGAGCGCAGATTTTCTCGTTACAACGGAAAAAGACATATCGAGAAACGGCGAAATCCTGAAGAATGCCGGCAGACTCATTTATCCTGTCATAAGCTTCAGGATTGAGGAAAATGACGAATTCAGAAATTTTCTTTTAAAGCCATTTAATTAAATCTCATCCCCTTTACAGGTTTTACAATTTTTGATTTCGTGTTAAATCGTCGAAGTTATGGAAAAGTTTCTTACAGGATTGGGACTATTCGTTGCAAGGGCAATAGGGGCAATCCCCTCTCCCGTTGCATACCCTCTTTTTTCCTTCCTTGCCTACATCGCGTTTATCGCCGACTCGGCGCACCGCGAAAGGGCAATGGAGAATATACGCTTTGTATTCAAGGAAAGTATGAGCGAAAAGGAGGTCAAAAAAACCGCCTATGAAGCGTTCAGAAATATTGCGCTTACATTCTCGGAGATGTGCGCAATGCCCCGTATCAGAAAAGAAAACATCGAAAAATACATAAAGTTTGAAAACATAGAATATTTCAAGGAAGTTAAAAAAACGGGCAGGGGTATCATCTGCTGTACCGGGCATTTCGGAAACTGGGAAATAATGCCCCATGCCTGGTCGCTTATAAGCAAACCCGCGCACATCGTTGCGCGCCCTCTGGACAACAAGGTTCTGGACAACATTATAAGCTATTTCAGGACTTATACGGGAAACTCGGTGATAGACAAGAAAAATGCCCTTCGCCCCATTATGAAGGTTGTTTCCGGAGGGGGAGTCATAGGCACTCTTCACGACCAGAATGTAAAAAGGCGCGAAGGCATCTTCGTGGATTTTTTCGGCAGGGAAGCGTGCACGAGTTTTGCCCCCGCAATCATTTCACTTCGTACAGGCACTCCCATTATTCCCGCATATATAATCAGAACCGGCTATAACCGTTTCACGATGCGTGTGGAAAAGCCAATCATTCCCGATGCAGAAAATGAGCGCGACGAAGAGATATTCAACATCACGCAAAAGCTTACAAAAAGCCTTGAATCCGTTATAAGAGAATATCCGGGACAATGGTTTTGGGTACATCGCAGGTGGAAGACAAAACCCAAAAAAGACGAAACAGCGGAAAGTCGCAGAAAACGCAAACCGGGAAAAAAGAAAAGTGTTAAATAGCACGGATATTAAAAAACTTTATATAAGGGAATCTAACTGGATAGGCGATGCCGTAATGACACTGCCCACGCTGAAAGCAATCAGAGAGCATTTGCCCAATACCCATATAACAATCGGCGCGAAGGGAAGTGTCGTTTCCATACTCGAATCATGCGGATATGCCGACGATTTCATAACTATTCCCCATCCCGCGAAGGGGAGTGAATTATCTAAAAAATGGAAACTCTTGCGCTCACAGGCAAAAAGAGGTTTTGACGCGGCAATACTCTTCACGAATTCCTTTGAAAGCGCCCTCGAAGTATTTATGATGGGCATTCCGACACGTATAGGATACGCCAGGGACGGCAGAGGATTTCTTCTCACTGATAAAATCGCCGTCCCCGCGAATATCAATGAAATTCACGAAGTCCGGTATTTTGCCAACATTCTCACTGAATGCGGAATTTCCGTGAAAAACCCTGAATTATCACTCAAACTGAGCAAAGAAGACATTTCCTTCGCGGAAACATTCTTCAGGGAAAAAAACCTTTCAGGTAGATTTGTCGCCGTAATCCATACTGGCACATCAACGAAAGAGCGCTCGTGGCACTATGAAAGATATGCCGATGTTTGCAATCATCTATGCGAAAAATACGATGCCGCAATCATATTCACCGGTGGCAAAGACGACGTTGAAGGCGCCGACAGGGTTTCCGCGCTTTTAAAAGGAGACAAACTTAACCTCGCGGGGGAGATAAGCATAGGGAAGACCGCGGCAATCATTCAAAAATCGACTCTCTTCATAGGTAACGACAGCGGTCCGATGCATATCGCGTCCGCCCTTAAAACACCTTTGGTGGTGATTTTCGGACCGGGCAACGATAAAAAGACGCACCCCTTCACATCGCCCGAACTTTACGCGCAGGTAAAAAATGAATTTCCCTGTCGTCCCTGCAAGCAGAGATTCTTCAAGGAGTGCACGCCCGCGGAATCGGGAAAACCGGAATGTATAGAGTCAATAAAATCTATGGATGTAACCGATGCCTGTGATAAAATCATAGACAGTTTAAACCTCGCGCCTGACAAGGAAAAAAAATGAGAAAGACAGAGAGCAGACGCGCCGTATTCATTGACAGAGACGGCACTATGACCGTTGAAGGCGGTTATATAAACGACCCGAACCGCCTCACGCTTCTGCCAAGATGCGCGCGCGCCATAAGAAAATTAAACGAAAACGGCGTACTCGCCTTTCTTGCCACCAATCAGGCGGGAATCGCGAGAGGTTACTTCGACGAAGCAACACTGAAGGCGACTCTAAAACGCCTTGAATTGCTTCTCAAAGCAGAAGGCGCTCACCTTGACGGATTATACTACTGCTCGCACCACCCGTCAGTGGGCAAACCTCCCTTCAGAAAAAAATGCCGCTGCAGAAAACCCCTTACTGGAATGCTTGAGAAAGCGGCAAAGGATTTCAATCTTGACTTGAAACGATGTTTCGTAATAGGTGATAAGGTTTCAGATGCTCAACTTGCAAAAAATGCAGGCGCAAAAGCCGTAATAGTAAAAACCGGATACGGAGAGGGAGAGGTTTCCTGTCCGGAGATGAAGGAAGTGAATCCCGACTTCACAGGCGATGACATACTCGACGCGGTGGAGTGGATTTTGGATGATATAAACAATGGTTAAGAGAAACTCTTTGGAAAAGATAATCAGGAGATTCGGCAAAAGGCGAATCGGCGCAATCGGTGACTTCATCGCCGACGAATACATCTACGGCGCAACTGACAGGGTGTCGCGGGAAGCACCGGTTTTAATACTTAAATTCGACAAGGGCAACCTTTTCCCCGGAGGTTGCGGAAACGCCTGCTACAATCTTAACGCTTTAGGTTGTGAAGTGATTCCCTTCGGAGTTATAGGTGATGACGACACGGGGAAAATACTTCTCAAACAGTTTAAAGGCAGGGGCATAGATACTGGGAATATTCTCAAGGACAGGAAACGCACCACCGCGCGAAAGACAAGAATCCTCGCAGGCGGACATCACACGGCAAAACAGCAGGTAATACGAATTGACAGGGAAAGCAACAATACCATAGAAAGCGCCCTTGAGAAGAAACTCATCAAGAAACTGGAAAAAGCCCTGCCTGCCCTGGACGCGCTGGTAATATCCGATTACAATCTTGGAGTAATATCAGACAAGATGATTGATTTCCTCAATTCCTTCGCTGAAAGAAACGGAATCATAATTACCGTTGATTCAAGATTCAGATTTAACAAATTTCGCAATATCACCGCGCTCACTCCAAACGAGGGTGAGGCATCGCGGGCAACGGGAATTTCCGTGGGAGACGATGAAGAAAGCATAATCGAATGCGGAAAACGGCTTTTTGAAATAACCAATCCCGACGCTCTTTTAATCACGCGGGGACGGCGCGGAATGTCTCTTTTTGAAAAAGACGGCACTGTGTGCCATACGCCGGTTCACGGAAAGGATGAAATCTCCGATGTAACGGGCGCGGGAGATACAGTAATAAGCGCTTTCACGCTTTCCCTTGCAAGCGGCGCGTCATTCAGAGAGGCAATGGTTTTGTCAAACTGCGCAGGAGGCATAGTCGTAATGAAAAGCGGTACCGCGACAGTGTCAGGAGATGAGTTGCTTTCCGCCGTAAAAAGAGAAAATTCGATTCCCAAAATAAGATGTCTGAAGAAAAAATAAAAACAGTTGACGAGCTTAAAGAAATTGTTTCACGACTTCGCAGTGAAGGCAAAAGTGTTGTCCTTTCAAACGGATGTTTCGATATACTTCACGTGGGGCATATAAGATATCTCAAGGGCGCAAAGGAAGAGGGAGACATACTCATCACGGCGCTGAACAGCGATGCTTCATCTGCCGCGCTAAAGGGCGAGGGAAGACCCTTAATGCCCCTTTCGGAAAGAATGGAGATAATTTCGTCCCTTGAAACCGTTGACTTTGTTACCTCTTTTGAAGAAACTGACGTAGTTAACATACTTCTTACGCTCAAACCCGATGTGCACGCGAAAGGCACCGACTACACCATTGACACGGTACCGGAAAGAGAAACGGTGAAGGAATACGGCGGGCGAATTGCCATAGTGGGCGATAACAAAGACCATTCATCATCGGATATGATTGAAAAAATTAACGGGACTGATTAACAAAACGCTTTAAAGGAGCAATAATATGGGTATAGATAAAGAGTTGCTTGACATACTTGCCTGTCCTCAATGCAAGGGCGACATTCACCTGAATGATTCGAAAAACGGATTAGTCTGCGAAAAGTGCAAACTCCTTTATGAGATTAAAGATGACATTCCTATTATGCTTCCCGAAGAAGCCAAAAAAATCGAATAACGGTAATCTTTACCGATTTTTCAAGTGACCGGCGAAAATATAAATCTAAGCGCGGTTATAATCGCCCTTAACGAAGAAAACAACATCAAAGACTGCCTTGAATCTGTATCGTGGGCAGATGAAATCGTCGTAGTCGATTCTTTCAGCAGTGACGAAACCGCAAATATTGTAAAAAAATATACAGACCGTTTTTTTCAAAAGGAATTCAAGGGGCATATAGAACAAAAAAATTACGCCCTTTCTCTTGCCAATGGTAAATGGATTGTCTCTATCGATGCCGACGAAAGAATAAGCGACGAATTAAAGAATGAGATAAAGGAAACAATCAACTCCCCTTCCCCTCTTAGCGGTTATTTCATAAGGCGCGAAAACTACTATCTCGGCAAAAAAATCAATCACAGCGGTTGGAATCCGGACTGCAAGATTCGCCTTTTCAGGAAAGATAAGGGAAAGTGGGGAGGGAGAAATCCTCACGACAGCGTAATTCTTAACGGTAAAGCGGGATATCTGAAGGCGCCCATAATACATTTAAGCTACAATAACCTTGAAAGACATTTTTCGCAGATTGATTATTTTACATCCATTGGCGCGGAGGAATATTTTCAAAGCGGAAAGAAGTGCCGTCTTTATCACCTGCTTTTCCTTCCCTTTGTGACGCTTTTTAAAAAACTGATTTTAAAAGGCGCGTTTCTTGACGGTGAAAGAGGAGTGATGATTTCTCTTTCAACGGTATTTTCCGAATTTTTGAAATACGCGAAACTGTGGGAATTGAATGAAAAAAAAGGAGCGGAAGAAAAAACTCACGATACTTCACATTAATGCTGAGAAGGAGTATCGCGGAGGAGAGATTCAGACAGTTATTCTTTCAGAAAAGCTGATCGCCCAAGGGCACGAAAGCGTAATCTGCTGTCAACCCGGAAGCGGAATCGGGAAAGAGTGCAAAAGAAGAAACCTTCCCTTCTTTTCCGTCACGATGTCATCTGATATCCATATAAAAGGCGCCTATGCCATAAAAAAACGGCTTGCTGAAAAACCTTTCGATATAATTCACTCTCACAATCCGCGCGCCCTTGCAATGGGATTCATTCTGAAATGTCTGAGAGTATCGCTTCCCCATATCTACACGCGAAGAATAGATTTTCCCCTTAAAAGCGGCATATTCTCAAAATATAAATACTCGCGCGGCGCAGATTCGATAATAGCCGTTTCCTCTGCAGTGAAGAAATCGCTTCTCGCGTGCGGAATTGACGAAAAAAAAATAACCGTTATTCACGGCGGTATCGAAAAGGAGAGATTTGCTCGCGGGAACCACTCATCAAGTCTGAAAGATGAATTTTCAATTCCGGATAATTCTTTCATAATCGGCGCGGTCAGTCATCTCTCGCCACACAAGGGACACAGTTATCTGATTCGTGCAATGGAAGGCGTATGTAAAAAGAAAGCTGAAGCGTTCCTTATAATCGCGGGAGAAGGTCCTCTAAGGGATGAATTAACGGAAATGTCCCGCAAAATGGGATTAGCAGACAATATAATTTTCACAGGATTCAGAAATGACATAGAAACTGTTATCCCGCAGTTCGATGTTCTCGTTCATCCTACGATTGAAGGCGAAGGTTCGCCCTCTGCGATAAAGGAAGCGATGCTTTCAGGCGTACCTGTCATTGCATCAGATATTGCGCCAATTAAGGAAATTATAAATAACGGGAATGACGGAATACTCATACCTTCGCGTAACTGTGATGAAATCGAAAAGGCGATTATCAATATTATTGACAACCGCGCGCTACGCGGAACACTTTCATCACAGGCGCTAAAAAAAGCGGAAAAAGAATTCGG
>CAZJVM010000072.1:0-12522 GCA_964549305.1 uncultured bacterium | reverse complement strand
ATGTAAGGAGATTGAGATGGAAGAAGATGTTTTGGTGCTTGGAGGAAAAAAGATTAAATCGCGTCTCTTTGTAGGCACGGGGAAATATGCAAGCTTTGAAGAGACAAAGAAAGCGCTCGAGATTTCAGGCGCGGACATTGTAACGGTAGCAGTGCGCAGAGTTAACATTGACGACTCATCAAAGGAATCGCTCCTCGATTACATAGACAGGGATAAATACACCATTCTTCCCAATACTGCGGGATGTTTTAATGAGGAGGATGCCCTTCGCACAGCGCGTCTCGGCAGAGAAGCGGGACTTTCGGATATGGTCAAGCTTGAAGTGTTAGGCGATAAGAAAACGCTTTTCCCCGACAATGAAGCTCTCCTTTCGGCAACTAAGATACTTGTCAAAGAAGGTTTTACAGTACTGCCCTACACGAACGATGACCCGATTATGGCAAAAAAACTTGAAGACGCGGGAGCTTCGGTGGTGATGCCTCTCGGAGCGCCCATAGGGTCGGGGCTTGGAATAAGAAATCCCTACAATATCAAGATAATAATGGAGACTGTGAAAGTCCCCGTCATTGTTGACGCAGGTGTGGGCACAGCATCTGATGCCGCGCTTGCAATGGAGTTGGGATGCGACGGCGTGCTCATGAATACGGGTATCGCAGGCGCGAAAAAGCCGCTTTTAATGGCAGAGGCGATGAAGAACGCGGTCAATGCGGGACGACTTGCATATCTTGCGGGAAGAATTCCGAAAAAACTATACGCCACGGCATCGAGCCCTGTTGACAATATTATCGGGCAGGATTGAAGAAGTGCGGAATATCCCTTTTACGCTCTGTCTTGTAACTGACAGGAAAGCATCGAAGAGAAATATTGTCGATGTTGTCAAAGAGGCAGTTGAAGGCGGAGTTGACGCGGTACAGATAAGGGAGAATGACTTAACGGCAAAAGAGGTTTATGAAATGGCAGTCGCAGTAAAAAAGAGAACAGGCAATAAAGCGAAGGTTATTGTAAATGACAGGATTGATTCAGCAATCTCAGCGGGCGCCGACGGGATACATCTCGGATGGAAATCGATACCCATTGAAAAAGCGTTGGGCATTGCAAGGCAGTATTCGATGATTGTGGGAGTTTCCTGTCACAGTATTGAAGACGCGGCAAAGTGCGCCGATGAGGGAGTCGATTATATCTCATTCGGTCCTGTTTTCGATACGCCTTCCAAAGCGGGTATTCTCGATGCAAGAGGCGTTGAGGGGATAAAAGAGGTCAAAGCGAGTATCGAGATGCCTCTTGCGGCAATTGGCGGTATCGACGAAAGCAACTGCAGGGAGGTTATTAAATCGGGCGCAGATGGCATATCGGTCATCAGAGCCATAACCGCGTCGGATAATCCGCGAAAGGCGGCTGAGAATTTGAGAGGTATTATAGACAATGTTTAAAGTTTTGACTATTGCCGGGTCCGATTCCTGCGCGGGCGCGGGGATTCAGGCAGACCTTCGCGCCATTCATTCGTTGGGAGGATATGGCGCTTCTGTAATAACTGCCGTAACTTCGCAAAATACAATGGGAATAAAGAGTATATTCGCCATCCCTGACGATGTCGTGGCAAGCCAGATTGACTCTGTGCTTTCGGATATAAAATTCGATGCAGTTAAAACCGGGATGCTTTATTCTTCTTCTCTCATAGAAACAGTTGCCCGCAAAATTAAAAGCGCAAAAATTAGAAATTTTGTCATTGACCCTGTTACCGTTTCAAAGGGTGGGAATACGCTTTTAAAAAAAGATGCCGTGAAGACTCTTGTAAAAATGCTCTTTCCCCTGTGCAAAGTTGTAACTCCGAATATTGACGAAGCGGGACTTCTTTCGGGAATGCGAATAAGGACTGTCGATGATATGAAAAAGGCGGCAAGGGCAATCAGAAAAATGGGCGCGCGCTGTGTCCTGGTAAAAGGCGGACATCTCGGCGGGAATCCCGTTGACATACTTTACAACGGCAGGAGTTTTGAAATATTCGAAGGTGCGCGGGTCATAACAAAAAACACTCACGGCATAGGTTGCGCCTATTCGGCTTTGATTGCATCATTTCTTGCTATGGAGTTTTCTCTTGAAGACTCGATTAAAAACGCAAAAGGGGTTATAGAAAAATCTCTCATCAATGCCGAAGATATAGGCAAAGGGCAAAGCTCGCCTGACACATCTTCGTGGGTTGCCGATGAGGCGATGTCATTTGAGGCGATATGCGACGCGGAAGATGCTTTTAAACTCCTCAGGGCAAAGGCAATCGGCGCGCTGATTCCAGAGGTGCAGATGAACATAGTTTCGGCAAAAAGAAATGCCGTCTCCATCTGTGATGTCGCGGGATTTCCGGGCAGAATCATTGCCACTGGCGATACAATTCATAAAGTGTCGCAGGCGGAATTCGGCGCGTCCAGACATATGGCAAGGGTTTTGCTCTCTGCGAGAAAATACGACAAATCAATGTTGGGCGCAATCAATATAAAGTATTCTCCGGCAGTAATTTCCGCGTGCAGGAAAGCGAAGCTCGATATCGCGGAATTCAGCAGAAAAAACGAACCAAAAAAATTAAGAGCGAAAGAAGGCAGGTCTCTTGACTGGGGTGTTGACTCCGTTGTTTCAAAGAGAGGCAGGGTTCCTGACATAATCTTTGACAAGGGCGGAGAGGGCAAGGAGGCAATGGTGCGCGTGTTCGGGAAAAGCTCGGAAGAAGCGGCTCAAAAAATAGTCCGTATAAAGAAACTTTTAAAATTGTAGGATTTATTTTATAAAAAATGCTATGGATAACGTTGTAAATCCTCTAATTAAGACTTCAAGAAGGAATAATTTTTGAAAATGAAAACTCTCATAGAAAAAGTTAGAAACGGGGAAGTGACGGAGGAGATGAAAACCACCGCGCTTTATGAAGGAGTTTCCCTTGACGAGCTTGCCGAAAGTATATTGTCCGGCGTGGCAATCATTCCCGTGAACAACAAACGAGCAGGGAAAATCAATCCCAGAGGTGTTGGGAAAGGGCTTTTTACAAAGGTTAACGCAAACATCGGAACTTCACCCGAAAGGGAAGATGTGGAAGATGAAGTCGAAAAGACAAAAGTTGCCGCACTTGCGGGAGCGGATTCCATTATGGATTTGAGCACAGGAAAAAATGCCAGAGAAACTCTAAAAAGGGTAGTAGCGGAAAGCCCTGTTATGGTAGGCACTGTGCCTATTTATCTTGCCGCAGTCGATGCTTTTGAAAAAGAAAATTCCATTATGGAGATAAAGAAGGAGGATTTCTTCCGTTGCGTAGAAGAACAGCTCGAAGAGGGCGTGGATTTTCTTACTATTCACTGTGGCATTACAATGCGCACTCTTGAATCACTGGAGACGAGCGGAAGAATAACCGGAATTGTGAGCAGAGGCGGTTCAATCCTCGCAAAGTGGATGAAGCATAACGAAAGCGAAAATCCTTTTTTCGAAGATTACGGGCGGCTCATCGATATTCTTAAAAAATACGATGCCGCAATCAGCCTCGGAGACGGATTGAGACCCGGTTGCCTTGCCGATGCCACGGACAGACCGCAGGTGCAGGAATTAGTCCATCTCGGAGAACTCGGTAAAGAAGCATTTGAAGAAGGCGTACAGGTGATGATTGAAGGTCCCGGACACGTTCCACTGAATCAGGTCGAGACGAACATCAGACTTCAGAAGGAGCTTTGCAACGGAGCGCCTTTCTATGTGCTTGGCCCTCTTGTTACCGATATCGCGCCGGGCTATGACCATATAACTTCGGCAATCGGAGGCGCCTATGCCGGAATGTGCGGAGCGGATTTCCTTTGCTATGTAACGCCTTCCGAGCATTTGAGGCTTCCCACGGTTGAAGATGTGAGGGAAGCCGTAATAGTGGCGCGTATTGCCGCGCACGCGGCGGATATTGCAAAGGGGAAGAAGGGTGCAATCGAGCGGGATAATGAAATGGCTGCCGCAAGAAAGCGCCTTGACTGGGAGAAGCAGATTGAAATTTCAATCGACCCCGAAAAAGCGTCTTCAATGAGAAAATCATCACTTCCGCACTCGCCCGATGTATGTACAATGTGCGGAGTCTTCTGCTCAATGAAGGAAAACAAACCTGAAGAAACGAAACTCAAGAGTGCAAAATAATATTTCAAATAAACCACATCAAAGCTTTTCAATTTTAATGTTTGTCGCCCTTGCCGCTTTTATTGCTATTCTCTGGACCGGTCTTGGCAGTGACTTCAGGGATGATAACGGAAATTCCAAAAAGTGGAGCGAGCTCGACAACCCTGTCCCTCTTGTAAAACTCAATAACAATAACAGGCCTGTCTCGCTTGTGCCGCTGGTAAAAAACTTCTACAAGGCAATAGTAAATATAAACACCATACTTGTTACCGGAGAGATAGAAGGGTTTGGCGGACAGTATCGGAGTAACAGAGGTGAAAAGGAGGAGAAGGGAACTCCATATGATGACCTTCTGGAAAATTTTGACGGCAACGACAAAGGCAAATATTACAAGAGAGTGAATCTCGGTTCGGGATTTGTTATTCATCCTGAAGGATATATCCTTACAAACAACCACGTTATCCGCGAAGCGACAAAGATAGATGTTACATTCTACGACTCAAAAGTGTATGAAGCGCAGATTGTGGGGCGCGACGCGGACAACGATATAGCGCTTTTAAAGATTTCTTCAGACAAGGAGTTTCCCTTCGTGCCGCTTGGAAATTCGGATATTCTTAATGTTGGGGAATGGGTCGTTGCAATAGGCAATCCCTACGGTTTGAGCCATTCCGTTACCGCGGGAATTGTCAGCGCGAAGGGGAGAATAATCGGACTTGACCCTGTGCATACATTTATTCAGACCGATGCCTCAATTAATCCGGGAAACAGCGGCGGTCCGCTCTTTAACATCAACGGAGAAGTGATAGGGATAAATACGGCTATTATAGCGAACGGAACAGGTATCGGTTTCGCCATTCCCGTAAGCAGAGTAAAGCGAGTGATAAGTAAAATCATTCCTTCCGTATCCACAAAGCAGTCCTGGTTGGGCATACGAATTCAGCCCGTTGACAAGCTGATGTCGAAAAGTCTCGGTCTTTCGAAAGAATACGGCGTGCTTGTAGGTGATGTGGTTTTGGGAAGCCCGGCTGAAAGGTCAGGAATAAAGACAGGTGACATCATAACGGGATTCGCGGGGATTAAAATAGATACGTGCCGAAATCTTTATTCACAGATTGAAAAATCCCTTCCAAATGAGGAAAAGGAAATCGATGTGCTCAGGGGCATTGAGAAAAAAAGGTTTGAAGTTACACCCGAAGAAATATCGAGGAGATTCATTATAAGGTCTTCCACGGATATGACCAATTTGCTCGGGGTAACCGTAGAAAACCTTCCTGTCGGATATATAAGAGCAGGAGAGAGGAAGATTGCGGGAGTTAAAGTTAAATCCGTAGAGGAGGGGGGCATCGGTTACAGAGCGATGGTAAGCGAAGGTGATATCATAGTTGAGCTTAACCGCAGAGAAGTGGTTGACGAGAATTCATTCTATGAAATTATGAGCGACTCTCCAAAGGAAAATAATTTTCTTTTTCTCATATTCAGGGACGGAAAAACGTTTTACGCCTATGCTTCGAGGAAGGGATAAAAGAAGCGTCAGGGCGTTTTGAAATCTTGCCAGTCGCCGTCCTTAAGTATCAAAACCTTTACGGAATCGTCTTTTTGAACAACCTGAGTCTTTTCCTTCTTTAAAGGTCTCAATGCCACAATCCAAATCAGAATGACAACTATTATCGAGAAGAAAAGAATCTTGTAATTGAATTTCTGCGGCGCGATATAGTAGTTTTTTTCCTTTTTCTTCGGTGCGGAAAATCTCTCATAACCCTCAGGCCAGATGTGCATCTTTTCAGAGGCATCTTCCTTTTTAAACTTGTCTTCTATTTTAAGTTTAAAATTTTTAGTTGTAGAATTGTAACTCAGTGAATTTTTTTTTGAAAATAACATAGCTATCTGATTTCTCCCTTTTTGCCTGAGTCTTTATTAATATAAAAAAGGGCTATTATCAAATGATAAAATCCGCCTAATTCATATTATTTGCTATAAATTCGTTTGTTTTTCTTATAAAAAAATGTTTCTTTTAAAAATTACTTTGGTAAGAAAAGGTTATCTTTATATAATGAAGTCTGCGAAATTCGGAAAAACGGGGGAGAGAATTGTAAAATGATTGAGCTCTTTAATGTCAATAAAGTTTATGAGGGTGGCATATGGGCGCTTCGCGATGTGAGTGTGACGATAAAGAAAGGGGAATTTGTCTTTCTTACCGGTTCAAGCGGCGCGGGCAAGACAACTCTTTTAAAGCTTCTCTATGTGTCTGAAATAATATCAGAGGGACAGATTCTCGTTTTTGGAAGGAATGTTTCACGCCTTGCAAAGAAGAGCGTACCCTATCTTCGCCGAAACATAGGCATAGTTTTTCAGGATTACAAACTTCTCAAGGATAGCAATGTTTTTGACAATGTGGCTTTTGCCCTGAGAATTATGGGAAAAGGTAAGAAGGAAATCAACGAGCGCGTCTTTGAAGTTCTCGAAATGGTGGGCCTTTCAAAAAGATACCGTGATATTCCCGAAAACCTCTCCGGAGGCGAACAGCAGAGAATATGCATCGCGAGGGCAATTGTGAACAATCCTCCCCTTGTGCTTGCAGACGAACCCACGGGAAATCTCGATCCTGGCAATGCCGGGAAAATAGTGGAAATATTCGACAAGATTAATTCAAAGGGAAGTACCGTTCTGTTTGCGACCCACAACCTTTCTCTCGTAAGCCGGAGAAACGACAGGACGATTCACATTCAGGACGGGAAAGTAGCAAGCGATAAAGGAAGGAGCGAAGGCAATGTTTAACAGCGCCGGATTTTTTATATCGCAGTCATTCAAGGACTTCAGGAGACACTTCTATCTTCATATGTCCGTTGTCCTCATAATCTTTTTTTCCTGCTTTATCTTCGGAGTGATGCTGCTTTTCGTTTCAAATCTTGACAGGGTGCTTGAGACGATAAGCTCGGATATCGATATTACAATCTATCTCCAGGGCGATATTGCGCCCGGAAGCGAACAATACGAAAAGCTTGAAAAGAAAATCTACTCAAGTCCCGCGGTATCGAAAGTAACATACATATCCCCCGTGGATGCCCTTGATTCATTCAACAGGAATTATTCACAATACGAGAAGTTAATCGAGTTTATCGGTGAAAATCCTTTTCCCGCGTCTCTTCAGATTAGGTTGAAACAGAATATAGACACAATAAAGCTCAAGGAATTTGAATCATTCATCTCAGGTCTCGGTGTTTCTGACGGAGTGGAAAACATTAACATAACGGGAGAGTGGATAAAGCGTTTTTACAGTTTTATCGCTTTCATAAAACTTGTGGCGGCGATAATCATACTTCTCATAGGTGTTGGCGTAGTGCTCATTATTTACAACGCCATTAAGATAACTATTCACTCGAGAATGGTGCAGATTGAGATTATGAAGCTCATAGGCGCCACGAATTTTTTTATAAAGGGACCCTTCATTCTTGAAGGTATATGGCAGGGATTTATCGGCGCGCTTTTCTCTATCGGCGGACTTTATCTCGTCTTTCAGGTGCTGAGGTCGAATCTTGAGTCTGCTTTCTCCTTCATCTTCTCGGGGCTTAAATTCGGGTTTCTCAATCCCTTTCTGATAATAGCGATAATTGCAGGCGGTATCTTTCTGGGAATAATAGGAAGCACTCTTTCCACTGCAAGATTTTTAAGAAGATAATGCGGAAAGTTATCTATGAAAATTAAGCAGGCAAAAATATCAACGATTCTGATTGCGGCATTTCTGTTTTTTTCAATTCATTGCTCGTTCGCGGAGAATAAAACTGGCAAAGTCGGTTTGGAAAGCAAAATCGAATTGGAAAAAGTGAAGCTGAATAATTTATCTGAAAAGCAGAGCGAAATCGAAAGAAAGATTAGAAATATCAATGATGATATTAAAAAGATTAAAAAAGAGAAGATAAGGCACAACAGTGAATTCATCCGCATGAGAAAGGAAGCGGAAAAACTCAGAAAACAGATTGCCGAAAAGGAAATAAATATGCCGGAGATAAAGAAAAAAATCTCCGACTATCTTCGAATGGTCTATATGAGGGAAAAAATATCTCCTATCAGGATTATCTACTCTTCGAAAAACTATCTCGCTACAGCGGAGGTTTTAAACGCAATCAAGATAATTTCGCTCAAGGAAATGAAAAAAGTGGAGGCACTGCGAAGCAAGGTAGAATCGCTTCGTAACGACAAGCTTAGTTTAGATGAAGCAATAGAAGGCGCAAAGGAGGCATACAACAAGGCAAGAAGCGCCGAGAGGGAATTGGTGAAAAAGAGAAGCGAGATGAGCTATACATTGTCGCTCATAAAAAAGGATAGCGCCGAATACAGGGAAAGCATTGCTTTGCTTGAAAAGGAATTCAGAGATGAGCCGGCGGAAGTTGAAACGACAAAAATTTCCGGCGCCGAAGAAAAGAAGGCGCCACAGGATAAAGAGGAAGGCGTTGTCTCGGAAATAATAAGCGAAAACGAAAGTGTTGGGAAGGAATACGGCGACTTTGTCTATAACAGGGGAATGCTTATGTGGCCCCTGAAGGAAAGCGCGCCTGATAAGGCGGTTAAGGGAAACAGCGCAAGTAAGGGAATCACTTTGCGCTCGTCATCGGCAAGGGCGGTACAATCCGTCTACGAAGGTAAAGTGATTTCTTCCGGTCCCTATCTCGATTTTCAAAACCTTGTGGTTGTAAGCCACGGTTCGGGATATTACTCCGTGTATGGTTTTGACGGCAAGGCATTTGTAAATAAGGGCCAAAAGGTGTATACGGGTAAGGTGTTGGGAAAAATAAATCTGGACAGAAGCGGAAACGCTAAACTATACTTTCAAATCAATTTAAGAGGACAACCCCTTGAAGCCATCGATTGGCTGAAAAACATCAAGGTTACGAAATAATTCAGGATGATTTAAGGAGAAGATGATGCTTAAAAAAACTTTGACGAGCGGTATCGTTATAGCACTTATTGTCACATCGACTATCTTTGTCGCTTCGTCGGTATTCGGGAGAAGCGACAGCGTATATGATAAATTGTCTATTTTTTCACAGGCATTTTCCCTTATTAGAGATAACTATGTAAACGAAGAGAAGATTTCCACCAAAGACCTCGTATATAGCGCTATAACAGGTATGCTCCAATCCCTTGACCCCCACTCCAGCTTTATGTCACCTGAAATGTTCAAGGAGATGCAGATTGAAACTAAGGGGAAATTCGGCGGTATAGGAATTCAGATATCCATACTAAACGGACAGCTTACGGTGATATCTCCCCTCGACGATACGCCCGCGGCAAAAGCAGGAATAAAAGAGCTCGACAAGATTGTTGCCATCGACGGTAAAAGCACGCGCGGAATGACGCTGAATGAGGCGGTTTCCCTTATGCGCGGACAAAAAGGCACTAAAGTAGTGTTGATGATTATAAGAGACGGGGAAATGGAGCGTCTCACGTTTGAGCTAATCAGGGATATAATCGTTATCAAGAGCGTTAAGGAAACCGTTTTTGATAATGTGGGTTATGTAAGGATAAGCCAGTTTCAGGAAGACACGGCGGGCGAGTTGGATAAAGCGCTAAACAAGCTGAAGGATGAGAATGTGGACGGACTTGTGATTGACCTCAGGAATAACCCGGGCGGACTTCTCAATATGGCTTCGGAAGTTGCCGACAGATTTCTTCCAAAGGGCAAGCTAATAGTCTATACTGAAGAGAGAAATCACAAAAAGAATATACCTCCTTTTAAATCAAAAATTAAACCCCTTATTGAAGATGTGCCCATAGTCGTTCTCGTTAACAGCGGCACGGCAAGCGCGTCGGAAATTGTAGCCGGCGCTCTTCACGACTGGGATATGGGGATAATTATGGGGACAAGGACATTCGGCAAGGGGTCGGTGCAGACAGTAATTCCTCTGAGAGACGGTTCAGCAATGCGTCTTACCACGGCGCTTTACTATACCCCCAAGGGCACCCTCATACAGGAAAGAGGAATAACTCCCGACATAGAAGTGAAGCAGATAGACCTGGAGGACAAAAAAGAATTCTCTTCTCTTCCCAGAGAAGAAGACCTCGAGAGACATATAATAAACAAAATGGAAGAGCAGAATGACGAGACGGAAAAAGATGAAAAAAGCGAGACACAGGGAGAAGTTGACGACAACAAGTCTCTTTCATTTATGGGAAGGAAGATTTCGCCTGACAGAGATTATCAGTTGAGGCGTGCCGTTGATCTGATTAAGGGAATACACATAGTTCAAGCGAAAGATTAGTTCGCGCGCGAGTGTGTATGTCCGGTTTGCTTCATTCTTTTCGGCGCGAAAGAAGTTTGGAATGATTCGTGCAGACACCAGATATGCTCTTTGCGCCGGCTAACTTTAAAGCAAAAAATATAATTGGCAAAAAAGAAGAAAAAGGGGAAAAGCGGGGGAAAGTCCTCCACGGGGCGAAGAACCACTGCTTTTATTATCCTCATACTTCTTATTGCAGGCGGTTATCTCCTCATAAAACCTCTGCAGAAAAAATATTTTCCCACTGATACGGCAAAGAAGGTTTATTCAGTCACTGACCGCGTACTCGAGAAATTCGGAGCATCCCTCATAGTGATAGATTCAAGGGAGGAAAGCACCTTTCCGGGCACAATGCCGGTAAGAAAGAAGGTTGTCAGGGCGTACAGCAGACAGGAGGCAAGGCGAATTGCCGACGCGCTTAAAAAAGCATCGGACGAAGACAATGTCCTTTATACCGAAACGCCTTATGCGCAGGCAGGCGATGATGAGGAAGGATACAGGATATCCTTAGGCAACGACAGTTACACACTGCAGGAGATAATCCTCACTTTCGACAGGGGAAGGGGGAAGGAGAAGAAAACAGTAGGGAAACTTGCTGTCATAATCGATGACATCGGCGAAAATCCGAAAACCGCCCTTGAGTTTGCCACACTCAATTTTCCCGTAACTCTTTCGATTCTGCCGGGACTTGATAATACGGCGGAGTGCGCGCGAATCGCGAAGAAAAACAATAAAGAGATTATGCTTCACTGTCCTATGGAACCTCTAAACGAAAAAATGAATCCCGGAGAAGGCGTTTTAAAGGCATCTATGGGCGATGATGAGATATTGAAAACGCTGAGAAAAAATATAAATTCCGTAAAAGGCGTGAAGGGAATAAACAATCATATGGGGTCAAAATTTACGACGAATATCAGAGGACTAAATATTGTAATGAAGGAGTTGAAGGCAAGAAAATTGTTTTTCGTTGACAGCAGGACAAACTCGGATTCGCGCGCCTATGAAATTGCAAGAAAAGCAGGAGTGAAGGCGGGCAGGAACGATTTGTTTATAGATACTAAAAGGGAAATCCCGCTTATTTCCAAAAAACTTTCCGATGCCGCGGAGATTGCCGCGAAAAAAGGCAATGCCATAGTTATAGGGCATCCCGACATAGAAACACTTGCCGCGCTGAAGATTAAGATTCCCAAACTCCGGAAAAAGGGACTGGAAATTGTTTTCGCTTTCGAGCTTGTAAAATAAAAAATGAAATATTCTTAAGGTCGTAATGTGAAAGAAGCTTTAACCTGAAGCATATAAACAAATGAATATGGCAGATGAAAAATTCAGCGAATTAAAAAAAATCATCTCCCGTTACGGCAGTCTCCTCGTTGCCTATTCGGGGGGAGTTGACAGCACATTTCTGCTCAGGACGGCAAAGGATGTTTTGGGTGATAATGTGCTTGCCGTATCCGCTCTTTCGGAAACATATGTAAAAGAGGAATTCGAGCTTGCTGAAAAAATCGCAAAGGAGATGGGCGTAAGGCATCTTTCCGTGGAATCGAGCGAGGTCGATATACCTCAATTCAGGGATAATCCGCCTGACCGCTGTTATTACTGTAAATATGAACTTTTTTCCCTTCTCAAAAATATTGCCGAAAAGGAAGGAATTGACTTTGTGGCAGACGGCACGAACTACAATGATATAAAAAACGACCACAGACCGGGAATGAAGGCGGCAAAAGAGCTTGGAATCGTAAGTCCCTTGTGCGAGGCGAAAATGAACAAGGAAGATATCCGTTATCTTTCAAAAAAACTCGGACTTGAGACGTGGGATAAGCCCGAAATGGCGTGCCTTTCATCGCGTTTTCCATACGGTACGGATATAACGAGAGAAAAACTGACCGTAATCGATGAAGCGGAACGTTTCCTGCGCGGACTCGGTTTCAATCAGCTTCGCGTAAGGCATCACGGAGAAACGGCACGAATCGAGCTTGAAGAGGACGCCCTAAAACGATTTTTAGATGATAATCTCCGGAAATCCGTCGTGGAGAAACTCAAATCCCTCGGTTTCAAATATGTCGCCCTCGACCTCGAAGGATATCGAAGAGGCAGTATGAATTAGTGTTTTCTTTCTGTTTGG
>CAZJVM010000071.1:0-12527 GCA_964549305.1 uncultured bacterium | reverse complement strand
CGGAATTTTATTTAAAGTAGCGCTGTTAAAAAGTCAATAGCTAATATTTTGACTGCCATTCGGCAATATAAAGAATTCCTTCAAACTGTTTCTCATTTCTGTTGTATTATGTTCTAAATGCTGTGCTAAAATATTTAAAGTATTCGCGATATTTATGACATTGATTTTTCAGGGATTTTGTAATGGTTTCGAAAAGCGATAAAAAAGAAAAATTCCGATGCGGATTTGTTGCCATAGTGGGAAGACCGAATGTGGGCAAGTCAACACTTCTCAATAAAATACTCGGCAACAAGATAGCGATCACCTCGATGAAACCGCAGACAACGCGAAACAGAATAACGGGAATACTGAACAGAAAAAACTGCCAGGCGGTTTTTCTTGATACTCCGGGAATAAACGCAAAAAAAGGACTTATGAGCGGTCATCTTGTGAGGATTGCCTATGGTTCGCTGAATAGTGCGGATATAATACTTTTTGTGGTCGATGCAAAATCGGGAATAAAAGGTGAAGATATTTCCATACTCGAAAGGATAGGGAAAATCGATGCTTTGCGCTATGTTGTTATAAACAAGATTGACCTTCTGAATAAGCGGGATATTCTTCCTCTCATAGATTCCCTGAAAAATTATGATTTTATAAACGAGATTTTTCCACTGTCAGCGAAGAAGGGGACCAATATGAACCGGTTGCTGTCGAATGTGGTTGACAATCTTCCTGAAGGCGAAAAGTATTTCGCGGGGGACATTATTACCGACCGTCCCGAAGAGTTTCTTTTTTCCGAATACATCCGTGAAAAGATTTACAAATTCTTGAAAAAGGAACTGCCATACTGCAGTCACGTTGAAGTTGAAGAAATTAAAGAGCGCGCAAGCGACCTCATTTATGTGGCGTCTAATATATTTGTTGAAAAAGAAACGCAAAAAGGTATCATAATTGGCAAAAACGGGAAGATGATTAAGGAAATAGGCAAAAAAGCGCGCTGTGACATTGAAGATTTTACGGGATGCAGGGTTTATCTCGAACTTCACGTCAAGGTTCGGAAAAAATGGACGGAAAACGATTCACTGCTTCACAGGTATGGTTACACGGCAGATGAAAACTGAAATATTTATGTAACTGCTTAAAGGTGTGGAATGTATCTTGTAGGTGAAATATTCGTAAGCGAGGTAATTGGCAGAGAGGTTTTCGACAGGGAAGGAGAAACCGTTGGGAAACTGACTGACCTCATAGTGCGCATTGACGAAATATTTCCGCATGTTACGGGACTTGTCATTAATATTCGTTCCGGAAAAAACGCTGTACTTTCCTTTGACAATATCGAGCTTTTTAACAAAAATACGATAACCGCCAACATCTATAAAAAGGAAATCAGGGAAAGCGAACCCTCTGAAAACCAGATTGCCATTTCAAGAGACATACTCGATAAGCAGATAGTTGATATTGACGGAGTAAAGGTTGTGAGGGTCAATGACATAAAACTGGGAGATGTAAAAGGTAATCTTTGCCTTATCGCGGCGGACGTGGGATTCAACGCAATATTCAGAAGACTGGGATTGAGCGGAATCGCGAAAGGATTGGTGAAGAGGAAGGGAGGAGGAAGGACTCAGAATCTTATCGCGTGGAATTACCTCCAGCCCGTTGATCCCAAGGTTACCAATCTTACTCTGAAAGTTGCAAAGTCAAAACTCTCGGAACTTCATCCTTCCGATATAGCTTCCATAATGAGCCAGATACCGCCGAAGGAGCGAGCGGCGCTTTTTGACTCCCTTGAGCTCGATACCGCCGCGGAAGCGCTTCACGAACTTGAGCCCGATGCTCAGATTTCCATTATTCACAATATGGACAAGGAGCAGGCATCTGACCTTTTGGAAAAGATGCCTCCCGACGAGGCGGCAGACCTTCTCGGAGACCTTCCCGAGGAAACGGCTCAGGAACTGTTAAACCTAATGGAAGATGATGAGGCGGAAGATGTGCAGGAATTACTTGAACACGATGACGATACGGCGGGCGGTCTGATGACAACGGATTTTTTGTATTTTCCTCCGAGTATGACAGTTTTCGAAACGTTCAAGAATCTGCGCCTCATGGCTCCAGATGTGGAGATGATTTATTACATTTATGTAACAGACGATGAAGACAAGCTTCTCGGAGTCCTTTCCATAAAGGATTTGCTTTTGGCTAATGACAGCACGCGCATTGACGCCATTATGAATTCCCAGATTAAGAGTGTTTTGCCGGATACGGACGAGGAAGAAGTTGCGGAGATGATATCGAAATACAATTTTTACGCTATTCCCGTCGTTGACGGGGAAAACGTCATTCTCGGCATCATTACCGTTGACGACATAGTTGACCTTGTGATTCCTCCCCCCTCGAGAAGAAAGAAGCTCAGGGTCTGAATCATTACATTTATCGAGGACTCAAATGCCTTCCGGGAAAAAAGAAAAAGTCGGGACTGCAAGGTGGTGGATTATTCTGTCACTCATCGGGCCCGGAATAATCACATCGAGCGCCGATAATGACGCGGGCGGAATTGCCACTTATACTCTTGCCGGCGCGCGTGAGGGATACGGACTTCTATGGGCGCTTTTTCTGACCACGATTGCTCTTGTTGTCATACAGGAGATGTCTGCGAGAATGGGCGTTGTCACGGGAAAAGGTTTAGCGGATCTCATACGGGAAAAATTTACTATGAGAACCACCTTTATCACGATGATTCTTCTCGTGCTGGGAAACCTTACCGTAACCATTGCCGAGTTTGCGGGAATTGCCGTTGGATTCGAACTGTTGGGAGTCAACAGGTTTGTTTCTGTGCCGATTATGGCGATTCTCATTTGGCTCATAGTAATCAGGGGAAGCTATATAGCCGTTGAACGTGTGATGCTTTTTTTCTGCGTCATTTATTTTACCTATGTCGTTTCGGGGCTTATGGCAAATCCCGACTGGGGAGCAGTCGTTACCGGATTGACGGAACCATCATTTAAATTTGAGACGGGTTATATAAATCTTTTTATTGCCCTTGTGGGTACTACCATAACGCCCTGGATGCAGTTTTATCTGCAGGCCTCCGTTGTTGACAAGGGGATGAAAAAGGAAAACTACAAGTTTCTCAAATGGGATGTTTATATAGGCTCTTTCATAACCGACCTTGTGGCGATGTTCATAATCATTGCTGCTGCCGCAACGCTCTACTCAAGCGGAGTGAGGGATGTGAATAGTGCTTTTGACGCGGCGATAGCGTTAAAACCTCTTGCAGGCAAATACGCGTTTATTCTTTTTTCTGTGGGGATACTCAACGCGTCGGTACTTGGCGCGATTATACTTCCTCTTTCCACTTCATACGCGGTGAGCGAAGCATTCGGTTGGGAGTCGGGACTCGGGAAAAAATTTCAAAACGCTCCGAGATTTTTCTGGTTTTACACAATCATACTTGCCACAGGAGCTGGATTCATTCTCATCCCCCGCTTAAAGCTCATTCTCGTAATGCTCATTTCACAGACCATAAACGGTATTCTTCTTCCCATTATTTTGATTCTTATGCTTAAGCTTGTGAACGACAGGTCAATTATGGGTGACAGCGTCAACACTCTGTGGCAAAACATTTTATCCGTGACTACGGCATCGGTGCTGATTTTTCTTACCATACTCCTTCTTGCGGGAATATTCTATCCGCCTTCGATGGATTATCTCGCGGCACTGTTCGCGTAGCGGCAATTTGCCTGCTAATCAGGTTTGCTGAAAAAATGATTTAATCAGTTTTTCCATTTCACTGCCGTTTTTTGCGAGGAACATTTTTTTTCTGAAATTGATTGCCCCTCTCATCCCTTTCACATATGAGGCGGAATGTTTTTTAAAAAGGGCCGTTCCTTCCTTTTCTCCGAAGTTGTTTAAATTAAGCTGCAAATGCTTAAGCATTGTTTCCCTCAAGATTTTTCCCGCCGGAGGCGTGCTCTCTTCCCCTTTTTCGAGAAAGGAGAGGGCGCTTTTGAATATCCAGGGATTTCCGAGAGCGGACCGTCCGATCATAACGGCGTCGCATCCCGTTTCATCGAACATTCGCTTTGCGTCTTCTCCGGAAGATATGTCGCCGTTTCCGATAACGGGTATTGATACATTGTTTTTTACATCCTTTATAATTTTCCAGTCCGATTTTCCCCTGAAACCCTGCACCACGGTACGCGGATGAACGCAGATTGCCGAGATTCCGCTATCTTCGGCGATTTGGGCGATTTGTACGGCATTTATATTTTTACTGTCCCAACCGGAACGAATTTTTACCGTTACGGGGACCGAAACAGCAGACACAACTGCCTTCATTACCGTACGTGCGTTTTCGGGAGTTTTAAGCAGATAAGCGCCTGAAAAGGATTTTATTACCTTCTTTACCGAACATCCCATATTTATGTCTATAACTTCCGCGCCTTCATCTTCCACAATCTTTGCCGCTTCTGTCATAACATCGGGCTTGCCTCCGAATATCTGTACTGCCCGCGTGCCCTCACGCTCATTGTACTTCAGCATTCGCAGAGTTTTGTCATTTCGCCTTTTAAGCGCTTCGGAGCTTATCAGCTCGGTTATAACCATGCCCGCGCCCGATTCCGCGGCGATTATCCTGAAGGGAAGGTTGGTCCACCCCGCGACAGGCGCAAGGAGAATTGGCGGGTATATTTTTCTGTCGGCAATTTTCAAAGATTCGAGCTTCATTTGAAAACAGTCTTTTTCATTTTTTCGAGAATGAAAAGAACATATTCGATATCTTTTTTGCTGTGAGACGCCATTGGTGTAATCCTGAGGCGGGATTTTCCTTTCGGCACTGTGGGCGGTCTTATCGCGGGAACGAAGATGTTATTTTTGTATAGGTATTTGAACGCGCGGATTGCCCTTTCTTCCGTTTCAGTTAAAAGGGGGATTATCTGAGATTTGCTTCCCATTGTGTCATATCCAAGCGCGGAAAGTCCGTCAGAAAGTGTCTGGATATTGCGCTTAAGTTTTTCGAGATAGGATGTATCTTTCGCGATGAGCTTTAACGCCGCGTCTGATGCCGCGAGTGACGCGGGAGGAAGTCCCGTTGAATAAATGAAGCTTCTGCTTTTGTTTATGAGGTAATCTATGAGTATTTTTCTTCCGGCGATAAATCCTCCCACGCTTCCCACTGCCTTGCTCAAAGTGCCCATATAAATATCGATTTTTCCGTTGATGTGGAAATATTCTGCCGACCCCCGTCCCGTTTTTCCCATAGTGCCCGTGGCGTGCGCGTCATCTACAAAGAGAAGACATCCGTATTTGTCTGCTATGGTGCGGATTTCGTCCAGGGGAGCGATATCTCCGTCCATGCTGAATATGGAATCAGTGATTATAATTTTCTTTCCGCGTTTCCCGCTTCTTTTTATAATCCTTTCAAGGTCAGGCGCGCTTCCGTGATTATAGACCTTTATATCGGCGCCACTGAGACGGCATCCGTCGACAATGCTCGCGTGATTGAGAGAGTCGGAATAAATCGTGTCATCCGTTCCGGCGAGGGCTGAAATAGCCCCAACATTTGCCGCGTATCCCGATGAGAAAACAAGAGCTTTTTCCGTTCCTTTGAATTGGGCAATCGTTTTTTCAAGAGAGATGTATGGTTCGATATTTCCCGATATGAGGCGTGACGCGCAGGCGCCCGTGCCGTATTTCTTCAGTGCCTCTGCCGATTTCTTTTTGATTAAGGGGTTGTTTGACAGTCCGAGATAGTTGTTCGATGAGAGAAGAATAAAATCCCTGCCGTCAATTCTTGCCTTTGGTTTTTGAGCGGAATTTACAACGCGCAGAGACCTGTAAAGATTGTCGGATTTCAGGTGTTCGATTTCATCGTTCAGAAAAAATAGTCCGGTGTTCTTTTTCACTTTGGCTGAGTTTTATTGTGTGTCCATAAAGAGGTATTTATTCCACTGACCTCCCGATACCGACAGGTTTCTCATTATCTGAAGATATATGGGAATGGTAGGCGCTTTCGGTTTTTTGCGAAGCTTCATATTCGCTTCCTCGGGAGTGCGGTTTCCCTTCTTTTTGTTGCAGTGGACACAAGCAGTGACGATATTGTCCCAGTTATTCCATCCGCCTTTTGATTTGGGGAGTACGTGATCGAGGGTAAGTTCTCTCGATTTGAATATTTTATTGCAGTAATAGCAGGTAAAATTGTCCCTGAGAAAAATATTCTTTCTCGTAAAAGAAATTACCTGATATTTTATTCTCACGTACCTGTTTATTCTGATAACGGAAGGCACGGGAATTTTAAAAGAAGGCGAGTGGAAAAACTTATGAGTATTTTCCTCGGCAACGGCAATCCCCTTGAGAATCATTATAATTGCCCTTTTCGTGTTGCAGATATTGATTGCCTCATAGCTTGCGTTAAGCACAAGCACCGATGAGTTTCTAAAATATCTGTGTCTGATAGTGTCCACGGTGGAATTTGATAGCAAAAAAGCCATATCTTGGCAAGCAATTATATATTCTTTGTCACCGGTGCAGGCGCCTGCGAATGTGTACGGGAAAATATTCAAGTCCGCAGATTGACAGGTGTAAATTCACACTTGATAAACGGCTTCACAGAGTGCATCATAGAAAAAAAGTAAAAAACAGAAAAGCCTACAGTGAAAAGATAAATGCTCAGTCCCTCTAAAATGATAGCGATTTTCTTTCTTCTGCTTATTGCAGTGGGGACACTTATGCTGTTTTTTATAAATAATTTTTACGGGATGCCAATATCGTTCATTGACAGTTTTTTCACTGCAACTTCCGCGTCGTGCGTTACGGGACTTATTGTGCGCGATACAGGTTCGGAATTTCCCGTTTTGAGCCAAATTGTAATTCTCATGCTTATACAGGCGGGAGGACTGGGAATAATCACTTTTTCCGCTGTTTACATATTCGCCTTCGGACAGAGGGCGAATTATGAGATACGCGAAGTGTCAAAGATGACATATACACCGGCGAAAAAATCGAAAATAGGCAGTGTTCTGAAAACCACAGCTATTTATACTGTAGTAATAGAATTGACGGGTTCGTTGTTGCTTTTTTTTAGATTTCGCGCCGATAACGATATTTTTGGAGCAATGTGGCTTTCCGTTTTTCATTCCGTTTCGGCTTTTTGCAACGCCGGTTTCAGTCTCTTCAGCGACAGTTTCATCTCCTATCAACACGACTCCGTTATAAATCTTGTAATATGCTTATTAGTTGTCCTTGGTGGGATTGGGTTTTTTGTAATATTCGAAATCTACGATAAAATTGCTGACTTTAATAACCTGTCATTCAGAAAGTTTTCCCTTCACACTAAACTTGTCCTTTCCGTTACGGCATTGCTTTTGTTCATTGGATTCGCGGGTTTCATGATTTTTGAATGGTCCAACATTCTGAGAGGTCTTTCCTTTTATGATAAAGTTCTCGTTACGCTATTTCAGGCAGTAACGCCCCGTACTGCGGGATTCAACACGGTCGATATGTCGTCCCTTACCGACTCGACACTTTTTATGTTTGTCATACTTATGTTTATAGGCGCGTCACCCGGGTCAACGGGAGGAGGCATTAAAACCACTTCTTACGGCATTCTTATTTTAGCGACAATATCTAAAATCAGGGGAGAAGACTCCATCCTTCTCTTCAAGAGAAGAATCAATCAGGTATTGATTAACCGTGTACTTACACTGGCGATTTTGGGAATGGTTTTAATTGTAGTAGTTACAATGCTTGTGACTATAACGGAATACGGAGATATTTCCCACAGCGCGAATGCCGGAAGAATATTCGATGTCTTTTTCGAGACGGTAAGCGCGTTCGGGACAGTGGGACTTTCCCTGGGAATCACGGGACAATTGACTTCTGCGGGAAAACTGCTCATAATATTAACTATGTTTTTGGGAAGGATAGGACCGCTTACACTTGCCGTTATTTTAGCTGAAAGGGTAAGGCGGTCGAGAATTTCCTATCCTGACGAAGACGTAATGATTGGTTAAAGGGGTAAAAATGAGATATATCGCGGTTATAGGTCTAAGTGACTTCGGATTGCACGCGGCATTGCGCCTGGTGGAAAATGGTTGCGAGGTAACAGTAATAGATAATGTCCGCACAAAAATAGACGCTATAAGGGATAAAGTTGACCACGCTATAGTGGCAGATGCCTGCAACAAGGAGGTAATCGAAGAGCTTGAACTTAAAAAAATGGATGTGGTAATTCTTACCATCGGAAGCGACTTGAGCAAGAGCATTTTAACGACTCAGTATCTTCACGATGCGGGATGTAAACATATAGTGGTGCGCGTGCAAAATGAGACGCACGGTACGGTTGTGAGACGCCTTGGTGCGGAGCAGGTGTTTTTCCCTGAGCGTGATATGGGGATTAATGTGGCAAACAGCCTGAGTTTTGCTGGCGTTCTTGACAGCATCGAACTTGCAACGGGATACAGTGTCATCGAGCTTGGAGCGCCAAAGGAATTCATAGGTAAAAGTATAGCTCAGCTAAAAGTGAGGGAAACTTACAATGTTCAAATTATAGCAATTAAAGAGTGTATTCCCGAAAAATTTATTCCCATTCCGCCATCGTCATTTGTTATAAAGGACAGCGACATTCTTGTTTTGTTGGGGACAAACGAAGACCTTGGAAAGCTTAAAGTCCTTACCGCTTAAATCCTCAAAATATGTACTTTATCAGAACAAAACCGCCTATAAGCAGTATTATAAAAAGCAATGACAAAATATTGAAATACTTGTCTATGAATTCTTTAATTGGTTCGCCGAATTTCCACAGCAGTCCCGCAACAATAAAAAAGCGAGCCGAGCGGGAAATGACGGATGCAAGGATAAATACGGGAAAATTTATCGCGAAGACTCCACCGGCGATTGTAAAAACCTTATAGGGGATGGGTGTGAATCCGGCAGTGAAAACTGCCCAGAAGTTCCAATCATTGTATATCTTGCTTACTCGTTCAAAAATTTCAGGAGTAAATCCCGGCACATAATGAAAGAAAACAGAGGATATTCCGGCAGTTTCCCAGAAAAATTTTCCTATGCCGTATCCGAGCATCCCTCCGAGCGCTGAGCCGACAGAGCACATGAGCGCGAAGCGAAATGCTTTGCGCGGTTTAGATATTACCAGGGTTATGAGAAGCACATCAGGCGGAATTGGAAAAAATGACGATTCAGCGAAAGCGAGAATAAAAAGCGCCGGCGCACCGTATGGTGTTTCAGCCCAGTGAAGGACCCAGTCGTAAAGTTTTCTCAGCATTTATTGATTATTCTATCTTCTCTGAGTCATAAGCTGTTTTAGCTGAGAACGAAGCTGTTTGATGTCCTTCTGAAGGTCTTCTTCGCTTTTGTCGGGAGTGCGAAGCTTGGTTGCCTGAACGAAACTCTCTTCAGCTTTTTTTGCGTATTCGCTGAGAAGTTTTTTATCTCTTTCGAGTTTGATTTTTTCAACATAAAGCATCGTCATATACTGATGCGTGTCAGGAGCGCTGGGATTTATCTCGATAGATTTGTTGAGCGCTTCCATTCCGTCGGCGATTGCCTCATATTTTACATGTTTCATCAATTCTCTGATTGCTCTTTCCATGTATGTCTTTTTAGTTCCCAATTCTTTGCTGATATAGATAGCCATATTATCGGGACTCTTGGTGAAAATGGCGCGAGCCTGCTTTGACTTTGTGAATGAAAGATCAGGGGATGTATTGACTATGCATTTTAAAGTATCTAAGTTGTCCTCTGCAGTGCAGGCCAAAATCTTTTCAGCAAGCTCTTCATCAATCCCCTTTATTCTCTGAAGCTTTTCCAAAAAGACTTTTTTGTCGATTGCGTCAATCACATCGTCTTCCGAAGTTTTAATAAGATTGAAAAAGGGTTCTACCTGTTCCGTTTTTAACCTTCCGCTTTTGGCGATTGCTTTAACGGCATCTTCGTTGGAAGATATTTTTTCCAGAAAATCATCACAACTGAGAAGCAGTTCCGGCTTTTTTTCGGCAAAACAAAGGCCCCAGTCAAGAACGCCCATTCTGTAATAAGCGTCGGAATTGGCAGGATCAAATTCCAGCCATTTTTTTAGATATACTCTTCCATTGGGCAAATCGCCGTCGTCCATAAACATTGCCGCGGTATTTGCAAACTCATTTGATATATAAATCTGTGTGTTCACTCTCTCCGGGTCTTTTTCCAGGACTTTTTTGTAGTATTCGATTGCCTTTCCCGAAAGTTCGGCACATAGTTTATGTTCCGTTTCGCTCTTGGTTGCCAAAAAAAGGTTGGAATAGCAGACTGCTATATTCTGATAAGGGTTCGGGTCTTCCGGTATAAGCTCCGATGCTTTTTTAAATTCATCTATGGCTTTTTCAAACTCCGTCGCGCCGTAGAACTTTTCGCCTTCCTTCATATGTTTTTTAAATTCGCTGCTTTTTCCGCCACAGGCAGGTATGATTAACGCTAAGGATAATATAATTATCAGGCTCGAAAACTTTTTCATAAACATTATTTTCTCCTCCCAAAATAAAGAATAACAATCTAAAATTCACCGTTCATTTGTTTTTGCTATAAGCCATTATAAGGACGCCATGTCAAGTATTTTATAATTCTAAAGGGCAATGGGGATTTTCCTTATAAATGTGGATATTTGAATCATCTCCGGAAAATTGCCAAAGGTGCTGTTTTGCCGCCTTTTGCACTTTTAATACAGTTGATTTCTCTCGAATATTATTTTAAACGAGTAGTGCGAAATAAAAACTCAATATCAATCAATGCGTTATACTGGTAGCGCCCGCAAAGGCAACAAATTAAAACAAAAATGAATGGAAAATATTTTGCCGGAAAAAGGTTTTTTTCATTGACAAAGAATTTAAAACATATACAACACGGCTACATTTAAAAAGCTAAGATGCGATGACCTAATGAGCCATAATCTGAAAAAAGTAAAAATCTTAGACGAATGCTTGCATTACGGCAACGATTATGCTGTAATGCCCCGTCCTAATTGTATATTTTCCGAAAGAACACAGAAAGGAGGGCAGATTAGTGTTTGAAACTCTTGTTGAATCGGGAAAAGGCCTCGGAGGTAAAAAGTGGTATACCGCTCCGATATCGCTTCTGATACACGGTCTTCTTGTCGGCGGAATAATTCTTTTTCCGATTCTCTTTCCTAATGCAATTGAACAGGAGGTTGATGTTGTAATAGTTGCCCCTCCCGCACCCCCACCACCACCACCACCACCTGCGGCAGCACCGGAACAGGTATCTCAACCGAAACAGGCAGCACCGGAAATTGATTTGGGTCCCACTGTTGAAGATGAATCAATGGATGTACCCGATGAAATTGCAAATGTAGGCGCTGGCGCGGGATTAGGAGTAATAGGCGGTATAGCAGGAGGTAACGCATTCGGCGGAGGCGGAGGAAGCTTCCTTAATGAAGTTGTACCGGGGGCAGCACCCGAACCCGATATTCCTCCTCCCAGAGTTGTGACGGCAGATATGCAAAGGCCGGTGCTTGTTGACCGCGTATCTCCTGTGTATCCTTCGTTAGCTCTTAAAGCAGGTGTAGAGGGTACTGTTATTCTAAAGCTTATAATAGGGATTACGGGGAGAGTGGAAAGTGCTCAGGTGCTTACGGTTGTACCTCCAAAAGCCAGAGGAATAGGCCTTGAAGATGCTGCGGTACAGGCAGTGCTTAAATGGAAATTCAAGCCGGCAAAAGCCGGAGGGAAAGCCGTAAGAGTTTATTATAATGCCCCGGTTAAGTTTAAACTGAATTAAAAGTTTATTGACTGATTAAAGTTTAACAATAAATAAAGGTAAAAAGGAGGTTTGAAAATGCAGTTTTCGCTTGTTGAATTATGGGAGAGCATGGGAATAATTGCAAAAACAGTTGTTCTCATTCTTGCAAGTAGCTCGATCTATGCTTTTACCGTTATGGTTGAGAGATGGTGGATTTTCAATCAGGCAAAGAAGCAGACAAAACAGTTTATTGCTGATACGGCAAACAATTTTCAGAAAGGGAATTTGAAAGGTATTCTTCCCGTGGCAGAAGGCGCTGACAAAAGTCATGTTGCAAGGGTTATCGCTTCCGGCCTGAAAGAGCTTAAATTGAATGAAAGCGGTGCGTCGGACATACAGAAGGCGATAACTTCGGAAGAGAGAATCGAAGCAGCTTCAAGAGCCATCCAGAGGGAAACGGCAGTTGAGGTTGCCCGCCTTAAAAAAGGAACCGGCGGACTTGCGACGGTGGGAAGCATTTCTCCCTTCGTGGGACTCTTCGGAACAATCTTCGGAATCATCAACGCTTTCCAGTCCATGGCAGCAAGCGGTTCCGGCGGACTCGCGACGGTTTCCGCAGGTATCGCGGAAGCTCTGGTTACAACGGCTTTCGGAATAGGTGTTGCTATTCCGGCAGTTGTAGGTTTTAACTATTTTGTTACAAAAACGGAAAACTATGTAGTTGAAATTGACAATTCATCATCTGAACTTATTGATTATCTTCTTAAGGAGGCCAGTAAGTAATGGGAATGGATGCAGGCGGG
>CAZJVM010000070.1:0-12546 GCA_964549305.1 uncultured bacterium | reverse complement strand
TTCAATTATTTTGAAATAAAAACTTCAAGGCCTTCACGCTCTTCATGGTAAAATATTAAATTATTCTGAATAAATAATATGAAAAATCTGATTAAAAAGGCGGTGCGTGAAACTTTCAGCAGGTTTGTTTTTTATACGGGGATTTTTCATCTGTGGCGCTTCAGAAAGAAAAACGAAATTACCATCCTGAATTATCACAATATAAGCGGTAAGGACTTTGAGAGTCATATAAAAGAACTGCTTAAATATTATAAAATTATATCTCTTGAGGAATGTGTTGACTGCCTCAAAAACCAAAACAATATTGAATACGGTATTGTAATTACATTTGATGATGGTTATGAGTCCTTTTATTCTGATATATTTCCGACTTTAATAAAGTACAAAATCCCTGCCATTGTATTTCTTACAACCGATTTTGTGGACACACCAAAACTATTCTGGTTTGATATGCTTGAAATCATTACTGAGGAAAAAAGCGAAGCATTCTTCACAAAATACCCACAACTCAAAGGCCTTCACTTTGACCATGTTGCTGAGCATTTCAAAAGGTATGACGAGAGTGAAAGAGAAAGAATCATCTCGGAGTTTACCAAAAACAGTGAAGAATTGTATGCAGACAGTAAATGGGAAAAATATAGAATTCTGAACTGGGCGCAGATTAAGGAAATGCGCGAAAGCGGATTTGTAACTTTCGGCGCGCATACTCTTTCGCACCCGATTTTAAGCGGAATTCCCCTTTCACAGGCGCGAAAAGAAATTAGCGAATCCAGGAAAATAATCGAAACAAAACTTCAAACCACCGTCAGGTATTTTGCCTATCCCAACGGAGATGCCCCGGACTTCAATGAGTCAACGATTAAGATTCTCGAAGAATCGGGATTTGAATGCGCCCTTACGACAATTAACGGAAACTGCGTGAAAGGAGAAAACCTTTTCACCTTAAAGAGAAAAGCCGTTGACAGTAAATTCAACAGGTATTCTCTTCTCGCGAAGATTTCAGGTCTTTGGGTTTCGCTCTCAAGGAAAGGCATTTAATCAGTCAAAATTAAAATCGGTATCGGAATCCGCCATCGTGGCAAACACCGATTTTCTTTCTTCAATATCATCTTCCCGTACATCCATTTTCGCATTGGTCATTATGTAGCAGGGACGCCCTGCCCTGAAAAATAACTGTCTCTTAAACTCCGTGTCATAAAAGTGATTTGAGCTATATGAAATTACGCCGTCGCGTTTCATTTTTTTCGCGATTATCTTTGACGCTTTCAATACGGTTTCAGACGCATTCGCGTCACCGGGAGGAGTCCTGTAATCGACAAGGGCAAGGAGTTTCAGACCCTTCCAGAAACATCTTCGAAGGGCAAAGAAACATTCCTTATCATCGCTTTTAAAGGTGTAAAAACCGTAGCTTGCAAACCTTTCAGCAAAACGCCATTCAAGAAATTTCGAATCACGGGCAAATTCAATCATATTCTCCCAATGATAATCAGCAGTAAAGCGTGGAGTTTTCGACAATTTGATTTCACCGGAATCTGCCCTGACTCTTTGCGGAAAATCCGCTTTTTCATATGCAGGTGAGGAAGCATCGTTTCGGGAAATAAAATATTTTGCCATCTTAAGGGAAGAGAGAATAATATTTCCAAACCAAACATACTTGTACATACTGCCTATTATCCTTGCCTTCACCGAAAGATGAATCTTCTGAGCTTTTTCGGTGACCCCGATTGCGAAATAGGGCTTTGACCCTCTGATTGCCCTGAGGGCAAGCATTGCTCCGTGCTCTCCTCCGTATTCCTGAAGAGCGTAAAAATCGTGGCCGAAAAATCCGCCGTAATCATTTCCCTTGAAATGAAACCTGCAGGGATTTATGAGAAACTGTCCCGTTATCTCGTCTTCATCGGAAAGAGAAAGATATCCGCAGGGTTTCTCCCTGTCTTCAAGATAAGGATTGTCAAGAAATTGAGATTTGAATCTCTCTTTGAAATTTACTCTTTCGGGAAAAACCTTTTCATTGAAGGCAATAAGTTTATCAAAATATTCAGGCGTAAGTTTGCAAATTTTCACTGTTTTATATTTCTGCTCTTTTTAAATCTTTCACTTACAAGCTTCTCCTCTACAACTTTTACCTTTACGGGCACCTTAAAATTCTGAAGTTTCGCGCGGCAAAACTTCTTCAGCCGTTTTGCAAACGCCTTGCGGTCTTCGTCCTTTACGAGATTTACCTTCGCGCAGACTATACTTCCTGTAATAGGATTCTTTTCGCCATACACAATAGCCTCTAACACATTGTCCATTTGCTGAATCACGCTTTCCACCTCCGCGGGATATACCTTCTCTCCTCCCACATTTATCATCTCCGATTTTCTCCCGAGTATTTTTATGTACTCACCGTCCTGCTCTACCGAGTCGCCCGTTATAAACCATCCGTCATCGGTAAAAGGGCTCGGAGCGTTGAGATAACCAAGCATTGCAGAGTGCGCCTTAATCTGAAGTATGCCGTCCACTATTCTCGTCTGAAAACCTTCTCCTCCCACCTTGACCCAGAGCGAATCGGCGCTTTTTGACTCCGAGCGCAGGACTCCAAGCTCAATAAGCCCGTAGGTCTGAAGAAGTTTTGTGCCGGGAAATATTTCCGAAAGTTTCCTGAGCGTATGGGGAAGCATCGGTTCGGCGCCGTAAGATATGGTCTTAAGACTGCTCAGGTCATACTTCTTATATGCCTCGCTTATAATGAGAAGATTCAGAAACGTCGGTGACGAGGGAAGAAGGTCTGCTCTGTGCTTTTCCACAAGAGCGCACACGCTTTCGGGACTTCTGTCCTGCACTGTGATTATGGTACCTCCGTTTGAAAGGGCGTAAAGCATAGTGTTCAAACCGCCCCAATGGTCAAAGAGGAGGAAATTAATTATTCTGAGCGAATGCCTTCTCACCTTGAACTTCTCAAAAAGCTTCGAAAAATCGTGAACTGCCGCTTTGCTCTTCCCCGTTGAGCCCGATGTGAAAAGGATTAGTCCCGGCACATTCCGATTGCGGATGGTTTCGAAAAGTTCTCCCTTCGCCTCATAGGGAAGGTCTGAGATTTCCGCTTCGTCATCTTCCGATAACAAAATCAGTTTTTCGCCCCGCGCTATTTGAATAAATTCCTCGCGCTTTGCCTTCACAATTTTTGTAAGAGGAACGATTATGGCGCGCATTTCCGTAAGGGCAAGGAGAAGCGCGATGGAATTGGGAGAAAAATCACCTTCAAGTACAACCACAGTGCCGGGCTTCACATTTTCGCCTTCAAGACGTTTGCGCCAATATTCTATTCTCTCGCGAAGCCAGCCGTAACCGGAAACTTTTCCCTTCCAAACTATAGCGTCAGCGTCCGGTTTTTCCTCGAAAACTTTAAGAAGAAAATCTATAAACATCAGATACCGCCGAGATAGATGAGCTGTCCCGTAACCATTTCGCTTTCGGGCTTAATGAAAAAATCTATCACATTAGCCACTTCCTTCATATCTCCGTAACGGTGAATAGCCTGCCTCTGAAGAAGTCTGTCGAGTTTTTCCTTTGGCACTCCCCTGATTAAATCGGTCTGCACCGCGGGAGGTCCCACTGCGTTTACCGTTATACCGAATTCCGCGAGTTCGCGGCTCAATACTTCAGTCAATGTTGCCACAGCCGCTTTCGACGCGGCATAAATAGCTTCGCCCTCGAGCTTGAAGGGAATGGCAAAAGTGACAAAATTAACAATCCTTCCGAATTTATTCTTCTTCATAAGTTTTGTCGCCTCACGGGAAAAAAGAAAACCCCCGACTACATTTGTATTCAGAATCTTCTTCACCGTTTCAATGGGAGTAAGCAGAAAGTGATTCATCGAAGCCACTCCCGCGTTGTTGATGAGCACATCGAGGCGTCCGAAGTCTTTGCGCAGGTCCCTGAACATCTTTTTCACTTCCCCCTCATCGCAGACATCGAGGCAGTAGTGGGTGTAGTTGTCGAGCTCATATTCCGCTTTGCCGCGACTGCACCCTATGACGCGGTATCCCTTCGCGCAGTAATATTCAGCGAGGAATTTTCCTATTCCCTTGCGCGTACCCGTTATGAGCATTACTTTCCGGTCAGCTATTGTCCTTCTCCTCAAGAAGAGTTGTAATGTATTCGGCGAGAGTCTTCACCGTTTTGAATGGGCTTCTTTTCTGCGACATCGCCTTCTCGTCGGTAAGGGATATCGCTTTCCCGAATTCGTCCTCGAGATTCTCTTCCACGGCAACAACGAGATTGACAAGCCCCAAAGAATCGAGTTTTCCCGATTCACCGAAAAGCACTGTATCGGGGGATTTTTCAAGGCGGGATTCTTCCGGCAATTCCTCGTTAACTTCGTCAACCACATCGAAGATTATCTGAATCACTTTTTCATTCATTTATTTTTCTGCCTTTCATAGGTTTTGAAGCTAATGGAATCGGACAATCGGGGCGCAATCCTATGAAAAAATGCGCCACATTATGCTATCTCTTTGATATTTATATCAATCTACTAAAATGAGTGTCAATAACTTCTTGGATTTCCCATAACACGAAACACTCAGTGTGTTCCGTGTGTTGCGTGGTAAAAAATATTAAAATCAAAAACATAAACCATTGAACACACAGACTACAGGGACAAAAAAACTTTGTGGTGATTAAATCTTTTTTAAAGACAATATCATTTTTAATAATGTAATGGCATCCAATATAATCAAAATGTTAAACTCTATCAAAACCTGTTTTTAAAATATCTTGAAGAGCAGTAGTAAGGAATAATCGATAATAAAAGGAGAAAATATAGAATGACAAGACTGCTTCGTTTCACCTGTCTGTTGTCTTTACTGTCGTTTCTCGTCTTCCCGTCATATCTCTTTGCTGATGAGTGCGCCATCGATTCAGGTATTTTAGACAGAGGTGAACGAAAAGCGTTCTTAATATGCGGAAACAATATTACTTCAGATTACAAACTTGCAGGACTTTTGGAATCCAATATAAAAGTTGAATATGAGCAATACCTTGAAATGTGTAATATCGACAAGGACATTCCGGGCATCTATCTCATTTTAAAAGCGGAAGACAATGCAAAAGCTTCGACGATGAGCATTGTTGACAACAATACCGGAAAACCTCTTTGCGAAAATTTGAATATTGAAATCACGGACAGAATAATCATACCTGAAGCATCCTTTGAAAACCTTACCACCCCTGATATGCCTTACAAAATTCTGAATATCAAGGCGGACAATCCGGGGAATTTCTCCTTCGTCCGTGAATCTGAAATAAAATTTCCGGAAGGGAAATGGCCAACAGTTTCCCTTTTATCAAATGAAGACATTGATGAAATTCCCCAATCTCAAAGATTGGAAATTCAACAACAACTTGACGCGCGGTCATCACAAGAAAATCCGGCATCGGCACAACCGCTCAATCAGCCCGTCTGCAATGATTCATCAATCAGGGCGCTTGTAAAAATAAGGGGACAACAGCAATCTCCCGTGAAAATCATTGTCGAAAAAATAAAACTATCGGGAGGTGAAGAAAAAGAAGGCATTGCCTATGCAAAACTTCCGCCTCCTCCCTGGGCAGGCTCAATGAAAGACGAAGACGCAAAATATTTAGACATCGACGGAATAAGGACAAGATATTTTGATAAGGGTGAAGGTGATGCTTTGCTTCTTGTACACGGCGGACAGGCAGGGGGCGCAGGAAACGCGCAAAGCTGGGAGCAGAATTTTTATTATCTCTCAAAATACTTCCACGTATACGCTCTGGACAGACTTGGACAGGGCTACACGGACAATCCGAAAAAAGAGGAAGATTACGACAGGCACTATGAACAGGTAGTAGAGCACGTCCTGGGATTTATAAAGGCAATGGGAATAAAAAAAGTTCATCTTATCGGGCACTCACAGGGAGGATGGCCAGTAACGCGAATTGCTATTGACCATCCTGAAATGGTCAAATCTCTTGTCAATATTGACGGCGCGCCCGCGCCTGTTGACCCCCTGAGAAGGTCGATGCCATTTTTCATTTATACACTCGGTTTTTTGAATCCTCCCGAAGGACCTACCATTGAAAGCACAAGGCGGGGATTTGAATTGGAGTCCTACTCCCTCAACAATATTACGGATGAGAAAGTGGCGCGCCGCTTCAAATTTATAACTTTGCCCAAGATGATTGAAGCGACAAAACTGATGACAAAACACGGTGTTCATCCCGGTAGTCCGGCTTTTCTAAAGTTACAGAAGAAAGCCCTTGATGATATCAAGGCGGGAAAATTGAGAGTACCCACTCTGCTTGTCTGGGGATATCACGATGCAGTGATGAATCGTGAAGTGGGAACAGCGCTTTTCAAGATTATCGCAGATGCAAAAGTTCCTGACGCGCAGATTGTCATTTTCGATAACACGGACCACTATTCAGCTCTCGAACATCCCGACATCTTTAACCGCAAAGTTAAAAGCTTCTGCGGGAAGTATTCATTTAAGCCTGTGGAGTAAGAGTTTCACTTTTTTGGTGCACGGGAATTACAGCAGGTTTATGGAAAACCGTCTTATCCTTAGCAGGTGAAATCAGGACTTTGACGCAGTATATGGACAAATACAGGCTTCGCTTATTACTCGTGAGCTATAGTAGCAACCTCAACAACCTTAGCTGCTTCATCAATGCCGATAAGTTTTACACCCTGAGTGTTTCGTCCTATTATGGATAATTCACCCACATTGAGGCGGATTATTTTTCCGTCAGAGGCAATAATCATTATGTTGTCCAAATCGCTGACCTGTTTTACTCCGACGACTTTGCCGTTTCTTTCGGTGGTCTTTATGGTGATGATTCCCTTTCCGCCTCTTGACTGCACTCTGTATTCCTTAACGGCAGTCCTCTTGCCAAAACCTTTTTCGGTAACAGAGAGAATGCTGTTGCTGTTATCTACGATTGCCATTCCTATAACCCTGTCATCATTTGTAAGGGATACGCCTTTAACGCCTCTTGTCGCACGTCCTGTTGTCCTTACATCCGATTCCGGGAAACGTATGCTTTTGCCGTTTCTCATTGCTATGAGTATGTCTTTCGCCCCGTCGGTAATCTTCACTGAAACAAGCTCGTCACCTTCATCAAGGTTGACAGCGATGATTCCGCCTGCCCGCGGATGACTGAAGGCATCGAGCGTGGTCTTCTTGATAATGCCCTTGCTCGTCACCATTGTCACATAATGCTCTGAATCAAACTCCGACACAGGAACGGAAGCGCAAATATTTTCACCAGCAGAAAGATTGAGCAGATTGACAATCGCTCTTCCCTTTGCGCTTCTGCCAAGTTCGGGAATTTCGTAAACCTTTATCCAGTAAACTTTTCCGAAATTTGAAAAGAAAAGAATAAAGTCGTGCGTGCTGGCAATGAACAAATGTTCCACAAAATCTTCGGTTCTCGTGGTCATACCCGTTTTTCCCTTACCGCCCCGCCTCTGGCTTTGGTAAACGCTCAGGGCGTTTCTCTTGATGTAACCTGTGTGGGAAATGGTCACCGCCATATCTTCCTTCTTGATGAGGTCCTCGCGATCGAAGTCAGTTGGATCGGCTATGATTTCTGTGCGCCTTTCATCGTCATACTCTTCCTTCACCTCGAGCAGTTCCTTGCTCACTATATCCCTGACCTTCTGCTCGTTCGAGAGTATGGCCTTGTATTCGGCAATAAGCTTAAGGGTTTCCTTGTAGTCTGATATAATTTTATCTCTCTCAAGCCCGGTGAGGCGCTGAAGCTGCATTATGAGAATTTCCTTTGCCTGAATTTCAGAGAGCGGAAAACGCTTCATCAGTTGTTCCTTTGCGTCAGCGGGATTCTTCGCTTTCTTGATGAGTGCCACAACCTCATCGATATTCTCGACTGCCGTTTTCAAACCTTCGAGTATGTGGGCTTTCTCTTCGGCCTTTCTCAAATCATAACGGGTGCGCTTTACGATAATCTCTTTCCTGAATTCAACGAAGTAGCTCAGTGTTTCCTTGAGATTCAAGACTTTGGGCTCTCCGTTAACCATAGAAAGCATTATGATTCCGAAGGTCTGCTGAAGCTGAGTATGCTTATAAAGATTGTTGAGGACCACTTTAGCAATTGCGTCGCGCTTGAGCCCGATGAATATTCTCATCCCATCTCTGTCAGACTCGTCGCGAAGGTCGGAGATTCCCTCAACTTTTTTATCTTTTACAAGATGCGCGATAGCTTCAATGAGTTTTGCCTTGTTAACCTGATAGGGAAGCTCGGTGATAATGATATTCTGCCTTCCGTTTTTCAGCTCCTCGATGAAACTCTTTCCCCTTAAAATCAGCTTTCCTCTGCCGGTTCTGTACGCGTCGCGGATACCGTTTTTTCCGCATATATATGCGCCTGTGGGAAAATCAGGACCCGGAACGAAATTTGCGAGCTCCTCGATGGTAGAGTCGGGATTGTTAACAAGATGCACTGCCGCGTCCACAACTTCGCCGAGATTGTGAGGCGGAATATTCGTTGCCATTCCCACCGCGATACCCGATGAGCCGTTGACGAGCAAATTGGGAATTCTTGCAGGAAGTACTACGGGCTCGGCAAGTGTTTCATCAAAATTTGGAATGAAGTCCACTGTCTCCTTGTCGATGTCCCTCAACATCTCCTGGGCAATCTTCGACATTCTGACTTCCGTGTAACGCATTGCCGCGGCGGAATCACCGTCAACTGAGCCGAAATTCCCCTGTCCGTCTATGAGAGGATAACGAAGCGAAAAATCCTGCACCATTCTTATCATCGTGTCATAAACTGCGGAATCGCCGTGAGGATGATATTTACCAAGCACTTCTCCGACTACTCTCGCCGACTTTTTATAGGGCTTATTGTAAACAAGATGTAATTCATCCATTGCAAACAAAACCCTGCGATGTACGGGTTTCAATCCGTCGCGCACATCCGGAAGCGCTCTTCCTATGATTACACTCATCGCGTAATCAATGTAGGAATTCTTCATCTCGTCTTCGATATTGACGGGAATCAGATTAGTTGATATGGCAGATGACATCATTTCTCCTCAAAATTTATATTTTATTATATTTTTATATGCTTTAATTACACTAATTTTAACAGAAAATCTTACTGAAGTCAAGATATAAAATCACTGCTTTCTTATTGATTTTATTACCGATTTTATCATAAAAAAGCTCCCTTTCCCATATAATTTCTTGACGCTTCAGCTTATATAAATCTATAATGCAGAAAATGCTTAATATTTAAAGGATTGTGACTCAGTGCATCCCATACTTTTCAATATTTTCGGGCTTGAAATAAAAACCTACGGCACGCTCATTGCCATAGGCATACTCCTTGCCCTTTTCTATATTATGAAGCAGGCAGAGAGGGAAAATCTCGATGTGCAAAATGCCCTCGACATAACTCTTTATCTCGTCATCGCGGGAATAATCGGCGCCCGTATTATGTATGTGATCGTGGAATTCAGATATTATCGTGATGACCTGCTTTCCATATTCAAAGTGTGGGAAGGCGGACTCGTTTTCTACGGCGGATTTCTTGTGGCACTTCCCGTGGGATACTTTCTCCTGAAAAGAAAAAAGATGCCCCCCTGGAAATTCATCGATATCTTCGCGACTGCGCTTCCTCTTGGTCACGCATTCGGCAGAGTGGGATGTTTTATGGCAGGATGCTGTTACGGGAGAGAAACGGATGTTCCCTGGGCAGTTACATTCACCAATCCAAAGGGTCTCGCCTATCAGGTGCTTGGACTTCATATTCACCCGACGCAAATATATGAAAGCATTTTCAATCTCTTAATTTTCATAATTCTTCATTTCTCGCTAAAGAAAAAGAAGTTTGACGGACAAAATGCCATCCTGTATGTAATCCTTTACGGCACGGCAAGATTTTGCGTGGAATTTTTCAGAGGTGATGACAGAGGATTCATAATCGAAAATCTCATTTCCACATCACAGGGCGTCGCGCTCATACTCGTGCCCGCAGCAATCGCTTTCTTCATCTACAAAATGAGACAACCCGCTGAAGCGGTAAACATCAGGGAAAACAAAAAAAATAATTAGATTTTTCAATGAATAAAAAAGAATTCGAAAAAACGCTGAGTGAAAGAATTTTTCTATTTGACGGTGCCACCGGCACAATGCTTCAAAACAAGCCATTCGAAAAAAATCTTCCTCCTGAAATGATAAATATAAATCATCCGGACTGGCTTCAGAAAATCGCGAAACTATATATTGACGCCGGATGCGAAGCACTCGAAACAAACACTTTCGGCGCAAGCAGTATCAAGCTTGAAGAGCACTCACTCCGGGAAGATGTATATAAGATAAATTTTGAAGGGATAAAGACGCTCAGGGACATATCGGACGGAAAAGCCCTAATCGCCGCGTCAATAGGGCCTACGGGAAAACTAATCTATCCCGTTGGAAATCTTAAATTCGACGATGCCGTCGAAGCTTTCAGAAATCAGATAAAGGCGTGCGTTGACGCAGGCGCGGACATAATCATAATCGAAACAATGGACGAGCCATCAGAGCTCAAGGCGGCAGTAATCGCGGCAAAATCGGTAACTGACAAACCGGTTATCGCCACAATGACCTTCCAGACAAATCTTCGCACCCTCGTGGGAGTTACTCCTGAAATTGCCGCGGTAATAATCGATGCCCTCGATGTGAGCGCGCTGGGCGCGAACTGCAGTCTCGGCGCCGAAGGTATGGCTGAGATTGCCGAAAAAATGGCATCGGTTTCAAAAACTCCGCTAATCTTTCAGCCCAATGCGGGACTTCCCGAACTCGTTGAAGGCAAAACGGTCTTTCCCGCGACACCGCAGGATATGTCCGAAGGCGCGAAGAAGCTTGTTTGCGCCGGGGCAAGCATAATCGGAGGTTGTTGCGGCACGACTCCCGCGCACCTTGCCGAAATGAAAAAAGCCGTAAAAGGGCTGAAACCGAAAAGAAGAAAATCCCCCGAGGGTCTTTTTGTCGCGGGAAGGACAACGCTTCACGCAATAGGAGGGGGCAATCCCTTTACGGTAGTCGGAGAGAGAATCAATCCTACGAGGCGAAGGATATTATCGGAGAAAGTCCAGGCAGGAGATTTCTCCCTTGTGCGCGAAGACGCAATCAGGCAGGTGAAGGCAGGCGCGGCTATGCTCGATATCAATATGGGCATACCGGGCGCAGACGAAGTGGAGCTTATTTCAAGGGCAGTTTACGAAGTGCAGTCTGCCGCCGATGTACCCCTTATGATAGATTCGTCAAATCCCGAGGCAATCGAGGCGGGGTTAAAGGCATTTTCGGGAAAAGCTATTATCAACTCCGTAAGTGGCGAGGAGTCAAAACTTTCCTCGATTCTTCCCATCGCGAAAAAATACGGCGCCGCGGTCCTTGCCCTCGCAGTCAATGAAAAAGGCGTACCGGAGACTGCGGAAGAAAAATTCGATATAATCAGGCAGATTGTCGAGCGCGCGGAAAAGGAAGGGCTTCGCCGTGAAGACATTATTGCGGACTGCGTGGTATCCACAGTTGCGGCACAACCCGATTGCGCCCTTGAAACTTTGCGCGCAGTAGAGCTTGTAAAAACAAAGCTGAACATTCCCACAATTCTCGGCGTAAGCAATGTATCCCACGGACTTCCTTCGCGAAACACGGTAAACTCGGCGTTTCTTACAATGGCAATTGCAAAGGGTCTCGATGCGGCAATAATCAATCCCCTCGAGGCGCGCATACAGGAGACAATTGTCACCGCGTCACTTCTAACAGGTTTTGACAGGGGCGCGGTAAAATATATCAACTTCACCACTTCGACAAACCTCGAGCTAAAGGAATCGGGAAGCGGACAGAAACAGGCATCGGGAAAGGTATCGGTCAGCGATGAGCCCGCAAGCATGGAAGATAAAGTTTTAAAATCCGTAATAGAAGGTGACAAGGATGCAATCATCCCTCTTGTTGAAAAAGCGTTGGACGAGGGAGTCGCCCCCCTTGACATAAGCAACAAATACCTCATTCCCGCTCTTGAAAAAGTCGGCGAATCCTTTCGCGACAACACGATGTTTCTTCCTCAGGTGCTCATGTCCGCGGAAGTAATCGAAAAGGCGTTGAAAAGAATCAAGCGGGATATGAAGGAAACGGGTGAACAGACAGGTAAAAAAATTCTAATGGCAACAGTGGAAGGAGATGTACACGACATCGGGAAGAACATTCTCACCACGCTTCTTCAAAACCACGGATTCAATGTAATTGACGTGGGCAAGAATGTGCCCTGCGAAACCATATTGGCAGAAGCGGAGAAAAACAAGGTTGACCTGATAGGGCTTTCAGCGCTGATGACTACCACCGTAATGCAGATGGAAACAGTAATAAAATCGCTTCGGGACAAGAATATAAAAATACCCGTTGCAGTGGGAGGTGCAGTGGTAACACAAAGCTTTGCCGATAAAATAGGCGCTTCTCTTTACGCGAAAGATGCCCTCGAGGCAGTAAAAAAAGTAAAAGAGTTTTTCAGGATTTAAAACTAAACTCCCTTCCG
>CAZJVM010000069.1:0-12624 GCA_964549305.1 uncultured bacterium | reverse complement strand
TACGGAGAATGTCTATGGGCAAAACTATGGCTGAAAAGATTCTCAGCGAGCACGCGGGGAAGGATTTGCGCGCAGGGGACATTGCAGTCGTAAATGTTGATTTAAGTTATGTTCAGGACGGAACGGGACCTCTCGCCGTAAGGCAGATGATAGATATGGGGCTTGAAAAAGCCCATAACCCGGAACATTCCATTTTCTTTCTTGACCACGCATCTCCAAGCCCGAGGCAGGAACTTTCCAATGACCATAAAACGCTTCGTGAATTTGCCTCTAAAACAGGCATACGTCTCTCTGACATCGGCAACGGAATCTCGCATCACGTTGTCCTCGAGCAATACGCATCACCGGGAAGACTGATTGTAGGCGCTGATTCCCATACCTGTACCGGAGGGGCAGTGGGGGCTTTTGCAACAGGAATGGGGTCAACGGATATCGGAGTCGCTATTGCGTTGGGCAAGACCTGGATGAGAGTGCCGGAGTCATTCAGGATTGTCGTTAACGGGAAACTCCAGAAAGGTGTTTTTTCAAAGGATATAATACTTCATCTGATAGGAATGATTTCAAGCAGTGGTGCTACATACAAGGCATTTGAGTTTCACGGCGAGGTTATTAAAAACCTGAGTGTAGATGCACGCTCAACGATATCGAATATGTCCGTTGAGGCAGGCGCAAAGACAGGAATGTTCCCTGCTGATGAGAAAACAAGGGATTTCCTGAAGTTATGGGGAAGAGAATCAGATTTCAGAGAAATATCTCCTGATAAAGATGCTGTTTATGAGAAAATCATTGAGATTGACGGCAGTAAACTTGAACCAACAATCGCCTGCCCTCATCTTGTTCATAATACAAAACCAATCGGTGAAGTAGGTGATGTTCCGGTGCATCAGGTTTTTCTCGGCACATCGTGTAACGGACGCCTTGAAGATTTGAGGATTGCCGCGGGAATTCTCAAAGGCAGAAAGATAAACAGCAGTCTCAGGATGATTGTTACGCCTTCTTCACGGAGCAATTATCTCAATGCAATGAAAGAAGGCCTGCTTGAAATATTCGTCAAGGCAGGTGCAGTGGTTACGGCACCCGGATGCGGTGCCTGTGTGGGAGTACACGAAGGAATCCTTGCAGATGGAGAGAACTGCCTTGCCACGCAACCGAGAAATTTTAAGGGAAGAATGGGCAACCCCGATTCATTTATCTATCTCGGCACTCCGGCAGTTGCTGCGGCTACGGCGTTAAAGGGGAAGATTTCAGACCCTCGTGAGTTTTTATAATACAGGTGAAGAATGTTATGAATATTATAAAAGGAAAAAGCTGGAAATTCGGAGACGACATCAGCACGGACCTCATTGCACCGGGACGTCTTTTTCATCTGCGCTCGAATCTTCCAGAACTTACAAAGCACGTGCTTGAAGATGCGAAGCCCGGATTTTATGAGAACATTTCAAAGGGTGACATTGTCGTTGCAGGAATAAACTTTGGTCAGGGGTCAAGCCGTGAGCATGCACCTACGATTATCAAAATGGCGGGAGTCGGCGCAGTTGTGGCAACGAGTTTTGCCCGCATTTTTTACCGCAACTGTATTAATGTGGGGCTTCCTGCAATAATTGTGAACACTGACAATATCAGTGAAGGCGACACGCTTGAGATTGATACTGTAAAAGGCGAGCTGCTTAATATTGATACGAACGAAAAGTTTTTATTTCCTCCTCTGCCCGGGACTATGATGAAAATTCTGTCAGAAGGCGGACTTGCATCCTATATTAAAAATCACAAAGACCTCGTTTTATAAAGGTGTAATTTTATGTCGCAGATTTTATGGATTGTATTTGTGGTAGTCGCGCTCATATATATGGTTTTCCCTTTTGATGTCCTTCCCGACGTGATTCCCTTTGCCGGAAGAATCGACGACATTATTTTCCCCGTTCTTCTTTTATGGTGGATGAAGAAGAAATACGGCAGGGGGCAATTTAATGCCGGCAATGCCCGGAGCAGTGGATACGGAAACGGCAGAAATTCGCAAAACAGTCAAAAAACCGGCGCCGATAAATCATTTGACCCTTATGATATCTTAAATATTAAAAAAGGGGCAGGTGAGGAAGAGATAAAAAAAGCGTACAGGGACTTGCTTGCAAAGTATCATCCCGACAAAGTATCTCATCTCGGCGATGACCTTCAGAAACTTGCCCACGAGAAGATTATAGAAATAAACAACGCTTATAAGGAGTTGAAAAAGCGGGGTTTCGGAATTTAGGAAATCATATCCCATATCTTTGTAATTATTTGTAAATAGTCTTTATAATCAGTTAGTTATTATTTACTTAATTCAAAAATTAAAAAAATATTTGACTTTTTTGCGAATATAAATTAATAATTCAAACAACCGTTTGGTAGAATATGATTAATCAGATTTTTTTTATTTTTAAAAAGGAGGCGGAAAATGTGTCATTTTTGCACACAACACGGTGACGGCGGAAAGTGGTTTGAAAATGCCGCCAATTTTGCCGCAAAGATGTATTCAAGCAGAAGAAACAGGACAGCCAAAGAAGCAAAAGAGCTTTCAGAGCAGGCAAAGAAGATGAAATTCACCCAGCATATGGGAAGCGAGGCGTTCAAAATCAATCCTGAAACCGGTCAAATGGATAAACCTTCATCAGGCCCGAAACCTCCAACAATTATCGAAGACACTCAGGCACAACCGGTAATCCAGGAAACAAGAAGCCATTTCCAGTATTATGAGGACGAAGAGGGGAAAGTAAAGATTCCCGATGGTGCGCCCGTTGACCTTGACATTATGTTCACTGACCTCCTTAAAGAAGTAGTCGATGCAACAGGCGTTGATGTAACGAAAAAACCCGACCTCAAGAGAAAAGTGGCAGGCTTTATGGGCGATTATCATTTCGGGCAGGTTATTACGCTTGAAGAAGTTTTGAAAATGGTCGAGCTTACATATCCTATCGGCCTTATGCAGTGCATTTGTCGCAGGGAAACACGCGGTATGATGCGTAAAGGTGAAGCAAACTTCTGTATGTCCCTCGGCGTGGGAATTTACAAGTGGGAAAGATGGCCCGAAACATTCAGAGGGCTTTCATTTCTGAGTGTTAAAGAAGCGAAAGATATGCTTCTGCATTTCAATAAGAAAGGGTATGTTCACTCACTCTGGACTTTCAATGTTCCCTATATAGGCGGAATATGTAACTGTGAATACCCCGTATGTCAGGGTATAAGAGGAAGAATAGACTACGGTGTCGATTCAATCGTACTTAAAGGTGAGTATTGTGCAAAACCGGTACTCGAAAACTGTACGGGTTGCGGATATTGCCTCAAATACTGCCAGTTTGGCGCAATGAGCATGAATCTCTCACGAAACAAGGTAGCAATAGATATGAAGAGATGTTTCGGATGCGGACAGTGTGAAAAACATTGCCCCAACAGCGCTATTACTCTGGTTGAAAGAAGAAGGACACCCGGTATAGCGGATATGTGGTAATTTTTTAATAAGGAGAAGGTAATATGGCAGGGATGGAAATAATAATTGACAAAGAGAAATGCACGGCTCCGGCAAAATGCAGGAAGTGCCTTGAAGTTTGTCCACAGGCGGTTTTCAAACTTCACGTTGGAAGAATTGAAAAATACAAACTTGCCTCGGACGACGATTGGCATCTTGACCCCTGGTACTGGCCAAGTTGCTCCGGGTGTATGGAGTGCGTAAAGGCATGCCCTCTGAAGGCAATCAAGGTCAAAAAGAGAGAAGGTGTCGAGATTAAATCGGGGCATATTTCTCACGGAAAGTTCGGTTGATATTAATTTTTCGGATTGATGTTACCATTGGCGGGTAAAGTGGTATGGAAGAACATATGTCAACGGGTAAATATTCAGGGTTTCAGTCTGTAAAAAATATCTTGCAATTTCCTACCATGCGGTGTTTAAGTGTGTGTCGGGCAAGTCAAAGTTAAAACTTCTTGCTCACACCTGAAACAGGTGCTTGTCCTCTTGATGCGGCAGAAGTCAGGAAACAGATATTAATGCAGGCTGAAGGAGAAGGCCCTGCATCTTTGCGAATTGACATACTGTGCACAGTTTTCTCCTGAAGTAGCTCAGATAATTTGATGCTCATTAACATTAACTGACGGAGGAGATTTATATGTGCCATCATTGTATCCAGCACGGAGGGGACGGAAAGTGGTTTCTTGCTGCAGAAAACTATGCCGCTAATCTGTACAGACGTCGCAAAAAAAATGCTTTAAAGAAAGCCGCAAAAGTCGAGAAGAAGGTTGGAGAAATAGTAGGTCCCCATCAAAAACCCCCTGAATATTATATGACGGAAGACGGCGAGTTTGCTCTTGCCCCCGGTGCACAGGTTGATCTTGATATAATGTTTTCAGACCTTATGAGAGAAGTCCTTGAAGCAACAGGAAAAGATGTAGAGAAACTCCCGATTTTGAAAAAGAAGGTCAACAGCTTTATGGCTAACTACCATTTCGGGCAGGTAGTTACCCTTGAGGAAGCTGAAGCTATGATAGAACTTACATATCCTATCGGGATGATGGAATGCATTTGCCGGCGAGAGTCAAGAGGGATGTACAGTAACGACAATGCAATGACCTGCCTTTCTCTCGGTATAGGAATATATAAATGGGAAAGATGGCCGGAAACTTTCCGCGGAATGACTTTTCTTTCAGTAAAAGAAGCAAAAGAAAGACTTCGCCATTTCGACAGAAGAGGCAATGTTCATACTCTCTGGACTTTTTATACGCCTTATATCGGCGGAATCTGCAACTGTGAATATCCAACGTGTCTCGGTATCAGGGGAAGACTGGATTATGATGTTGAAGAGGTTCTGCTTAAAGGCGAGTATTGTGCAAGACCTATTGATGAAAAATGTATCGGATGCGGGGAATGTATTTCCTTTTGCCAGTTTGGGGCTATGTCTCTCCAGGTCAGCCGTAACAAGCTTAACATAAATATGAGAAAGTGTTTCGGGTGCGCGCAGTGCGCCAATCACTGCCGTCACGAAGCAATCACAATGGTTGAGAGAATGACTACTCCCGGATTAAGGGATTTATGGTAAATTACATTTTAAATATCTGGAGGGTATAAAATGGCTCGTGTCCAAATAGCAATAAATCATGAAAAATGTCATTCGCCTGTTGAGTGTCACAGGTGCATAGAAATTTGTCCGCAATGTGTCTATAAAATGCATCTTCCTAAAATCGATAAAGGCGAGGCAATGCCCACGGATGCCTGGGAACTGGCAATGTGGTTTCCCGGTCAGTGTGTAGGGTGTCTTGAATGTATAAGAGTGTGTCCTGAAGGAGCACTTGAACTTATTGCCTCCTGCGAAGATGAGTGTCCTGCCCATGTTGATATTCCTTCTATGATTTCACTCATTCGCGCAAATATGGAAGATAAAGCGCTCGGGCTTCACAGAGAAAGAAATCCTTTTGTAGAAACCTGTGCAAGAGCGTGTCCGCATATTTGCGATACGACCTGTGGAAGAAAGCGTGTTGACGGAAAAGCTGTAAACGTAAGGAGCCTCAAGCGTTATATGGCTGACGTTGCAAAAAACAGTGAAGCTAAGCCTGTTATGAAAGAAAACCCGCACAATGCGAAGAAAAAAGTTGCGGTTATAGGCGCGGGTCCTTCAGGGCTTTCGTGTGCTTATTTCCTTCGCCGTCTGGGTTATCCGGTGACTGTTTTTGATAAGTCAGACAAGCCGGGAGGTATCATCACATCAATGATTCCGATCTACCGCCTTCCTGAAGATGCTGTTAAAAGAGATGTAGATTTCATACTCAACACCGGTATAGAGCTCAAACTCAATTGTGAAGTTGGAAAAGATATTTCAATCGACGATTTACGCAAAGACGGATATCAGGCTTTCTATATAGGAATAGGAGCAGAAAAACCCTCTTCTCTCGGATTAGAGGGAGAAGACCTGAATGGTGTAATACAAGCTTGGGGCTTGCTTAAAGATTTCAGAAAAGGAATTGAACCTAAACTTGGTAAAAAAGTGTCAGTCATAGGCGGTGGCAACGCGGCAATTGATGCGGCAAGAACTGCGTTCAGGTTTGGAGCTGACGTGACTGTCATTTACAGGAGGGACAGGGAAGCAATGCCGGCAATTCCTGACGAGATAGAAGAGGCTGAGAAGGAAGGAGTAAAATTTATATTTCTTGCAAGGCCATTGAAGATTGAAGGTGAAAAGGGAAAAGTAAAAAAGATAGTCTGCGGGAAGATGGAGATAAAAGGTTATGACAATAGCGGAAGAAGGAAATCAGCCCCGCTTGATGGTCAGGATTTTGAAGTTGAAACAGATACAGTCATAGCCGCCATCGGGCAGAAAATTGATGCTGAAAGTATTCTCAAAGATTCAGGCATAGGACTTTCCTATACAGGGTATATCTATGCAGACTCTCACAGCATGGACACAACAGTGAAAGATATTTTTGCAGGCGGGGATGTTGTTACAGGACCTGCCACAATAGCTGATGCCGTGGGGACAGGAGAAAAGGCCGCAGTTTCCATCAATAGTTATCTTTCCAGAGATCTTCCTGAAGAAGAAAGGTCAGAATGTTTCTGGCTTAATAAGTATGAAGACACAGTGCCTTTTGACTTGAGGGCTCTGGACGCAAAACATGAACGTGCGGAAGCGCCTTCAGTTCCTGTTGCTGAAAGAAAGAAGGATGTCGAAGTGGAACTTGCAATTAGCAGGGAAGAAGCTCTTCGTGAATGTGAAAGATGCCTGCGCTGTGATTATATTGAACAAAAAGTAGATACAGGCGGGGTAACCGCAGTTATGAAATGAAAAGTTTTCCATTGAAAAGGGGGAAGGAAGGAAAAAGATGAGCACACCGAGTAAAAAATATTTTATTGATGAGAGTTATTTTGAATCCATTGACAAGGCATTCCCTGTTAAGGGTGTTGTAGACAAGTTTGCGGAAGCTGCAAAGGGAAAAAGCCCTGAAGAGGCAGATAATGCCGGAAAAAAGATTTTCGAGGAATATGCTCGCAATCTTGGAAAACATATTCTCGAGACCGAAGAACCTCAACGCGACAGGACAGCAGAATTAATCTATGAAATTGCAGGGAAAACAGGACATTATTTTCCCAATGTTCCACAACGGTTAATTGAAATAGCGCTTCTTTCAACAAGACTTGAAGACAAGTGGAAGTGGGATTCTATTTCATTTAAACGTCTTTCATATTCAGTTAAAAAGTGCGCTGTTTATGAAGCGCTTGTTGAGGCAGTGGGCAAGGAAACGGCTGATGTGCTTCCCTGCCGGCATTACTGCATAGCGTTAGGCGAAGCTATTTACGAAGGACTCGGACTTGATGTAGGCGTAAAAATGAAGGCGGCTATTACCAAGGACGGGCATTGCCAGTTTGACGGTTTTTATCATTTTGAATAAACCGCTTTTGCGGTCTCGAGGTGAAAAATGACTGAATAGTTTTTTTGAACGGGTTTCTCTGAAAGGGGAAACCCGTTTTTTGTTTCAGAGTAATTATATTATCCATTAGCCACAATCCTTTAACCTTCGGAGGAGTTAACTATGGGAAAAGTTAACTATGGACTCGACCTTGATTTTTTGGACTCAATTGAAGACAGGTTTGCGGTAAATACACTTGTTTCGGGGTATAAATCTTTTTTAAAAGACAAAAGCAGTGATACTCAGGAAACGGGTGCAAAGATGTTTTTTTCTGATTTTGGAAAAAAGCTTGCCGCGACTATTTGCTCGGAAGAAGCAGAGCATAGGGACAGAATGGCTGAAACTATTTATGAAATCGCGGAAAAAACGGGACATATTTTTCCCAGTGTCCCACAGCGGTTGTTTGAAATAAGCATGATAGCCCTTCGTCCGGAAGACAAATGGAACTACAGGGAAATTTCACAAAATGCAATCGTCTATGAGGTGACGAAATGTGCTATTTACGATAAACTTATGGCAGATACGGGAGAAGATAATGCAAAAAAAATGCCCTGCTGGAATTTCTGCAGGACATTATGCGATGAAATTTATTCAAAAACAGGTGTGAGGGTCAAGGTTTCAATGGAGAAAAGTATCGCCGATGACCACAGGTGCATAGTCAGGGCGGAGAACTATTCCTGAAGGCATTTTTCCCTTTACCTTTCCTTAAATATTTGTTTTATATACGGGACTTTTTTTAAATTTCTCCCGTTTTCAGGAAAATTAAATTTGTGACATCAGCGTGCGTGATGCAATTTGTCGTAAAAAGTGACTATTCCTGACGGGTTTTACCGATGCGGAGGATTATAATTGGGAGTAAAGGAAAAACTTACGGAAATTGTCGGCAACGGAAACGTAGAAGACGGCAACATTGGAAAATATTGCACTGACGAAAGTCCTTTCAAAGGGAAGGCGCCTAATTATCTGGTAAAGGTTAATGACGCCGACACCATTCGGGAAATCATAAGATTTGCCAACAAGAAAAAGATACCTGTTGTTCCTTCAAGCTCTAAAATACATTATACGGGTGCGTCTCTTCCGGCACAGGGAGGAATTCTTCTTGATATGTCGGGAATGGACCAAATACGTCTCATTGATGAAAGAAACAGAAAAATCATTTTTGAACCGGGGGTAAACTGGAAGCGGATTGATGAAGAGCTTGAAAAAAAGAATATGAGAATGTTCAATCCTCTCTTTCCCAATGCGGGAACTTCGGCGCTTACGGACCTTCTCGAAAGGGTGCCGGCGATTATTCCGAAATTTGAATACGCTGACCCCATATTGACTCTCGAAGCTATAATGCCTGCAGGGGATTTGATGAGGACAGGGTCGTCATCCATTACGATGTCATACAAAGGCGATAAACCCGCAGTCGATATGGTTTGCCCCTACGGTCCCGGTATGGATTTTTTCCGGCTTTTTCATGGAGCGCAGGGGACTCTCGGAATAGTGACCTGGGCAGCGGTGAAACTCGAGCACAGATCACCCCTTAAAAAACTCTTTCTTTATGGCTCACGGTCTCTCGAAGAATCGATTAATACTGTGCAGCGGATTCAGCGCCTTATGATAGGGCAGGAATGCTTCATCCTTGACAGTGAAAACGCTTCTCTGATTCTTTCTCAGGGAGATATTTCAAAGTATGAGGAATTGAAGAAGAAGATGCCCGCCTATATTACGGTGATGATGCTTCGCGGCGCAAAGAGAAGGCCTGAGGAAAAAATCGCATATGAAGAGGAGGCACTGAAGGAAACAGTTGGAAACTCAATAAGTGAACTTTCAGCAGTTTCAGAAGAGGACAAGAAATGGCTCTGCGACAATGTGGAAAAATGCTGGCCCGAAGAGAAGATATACTGGAAGAATATGCTCAGGGGAAATGTAGCGCAGATTTTATACAAGACAACAATGAAGAAAATACCCGAACTTTGCAAAGTTTATAAGGAAGCGGCGGACTCTGCGAATATTGAAAATTCTGTTTCCGGTCTTTATATACAACCTGTTGAAAACGGAAGGGCGTATCATTGCGAGCATCATATTTATTATGACGCAACCTCTGTAAAGAATGAAAAGATAAGGGAATCATACAGAAAAATCGTTGCCGCTCTTTCTGCAAAGGGGGCATTTTTCAGCCGTCCTTACGGAGATACGGCAGAGATAACTTTTGACAGGTCAGGCGGATATAAAGAGGCGGTAAGAAAAGTTAAAAACATATTTGACCCTGCCGGAATCATGAATCCGGGAAGGTTGTCATTTTAGGAGAGCGTTTTAACGATGGAACTTGAAAAATACAGATATGACGTTGAAATGTGCGTAAGGTCATCATCCTGCAAGTGGGTTGACCCTATGCATTCAAAGAGCAAGAGGTTCAACAAGATATGTCCCATCAGCACAAGGTTTAAGTTTGATTCATTTTCCTGTCAGGGGATTATGGATATCGCCCTTGCTTATCTTGACGGTGAGATTGACATAAACAAAGACCTCTATGAAATTCTTTATCATTGCACGCTTTGCGGCGCCTGCGATGTGATGTGCAAAAGATGCATAGACAATGAGCGCCTCGAAGTAATAGAAGCATTCAGGTGCAGATACGTGGAGAAGGGCGGTAAGGTGCCCGCGGTGCAGAAAAAAATCGTTTCAAATGTAATATCCAAAGGAAATCTTTACGGCGCTCCGACGGCAAAAAGAAACGACTGGAACAAGACGGAAGCGGGAAAATCGGAAAACCCGGAAGTGCTTTATTTCGCGGGATGTTCGGCTTCATACCGTTACAACTCCATAGCGGAATCGACGGTCAAGATTTTAAACTCTGCCGGTGTTTCGTATTCACTTTTTCCTTCCGAGCAATGCTGTGGCAACCCTCTTCTTCGTTTAGGTTACAAAAATGAAGCCAATGAAATAAGGGAAAAGAATCTAAAGCTCTTCGCGGACAGCGGATGTAAGACAATAGTTACCTCCTGTGCCGAATGTTACCATATGTGGAAGGTGGATTATCCGAGAATGGCCGAGAAGAGCGGGACCGATTATGAAATCCTCCATATTACGGAATACGCGGAAAAGCTTGTAGAGGAAGGACGTCTCAATATTTCGGGCGCACTGAACAAGAAAATTACTTATCACGATTCCTGCCGCCTCGGAAGACTTTCCGAGTCCTACACCCATTGGGACGGCGAGCATATAACTTTCGGGAGGACAAATCCTCCGAAAACGTGGCGCAGAGGCACAAAAGGCGTATATGACGCTCCCCGCAATATCTTCGGAAAAATAGAAGGACTCGAGCTTTCGGAAATGGAGAGGATGAAGGAGAATACGTGGTGCTGCGGCGCAGGCGGCGCGGTTAAGTGGATTCATAATGACTTTTCAGTATGGTCAGCGAAAGAGCGACTCGAGGAAGCAGGGCAGACTGAAGCGGAGATACTGGTTTCATCGTGTCCCTTCTGCAAGTGGAATTTTTCGGAAGCAAACGAAAATGGTAAACTTGCCATAATGGATTTTACCGAATTGCTGGCACAGGTTATTTAGATATTGGATTCTTAAATTTAAATTATTTTTATACAGGTTCAAGATTTGACTGTTAGACAGGGAAGTCTTCGATGAGCAATACTTCAGCATACTGTTGGTGTATTTGAGGATTTGTGAATTGCAGGATGACACAGTATAAAACCAAATATTGGATTTGTCACAAACAGGAGCAGAAATAAATGGCACTACCCTCAGAAGCCAAGAAAGAAATTGTAGCGGTAGTAGGAAAAGAAAACTTTACCGACTCAAAGACGAAGTGCGAAGCATATTCAAGAGGCGGTTACGGAAAGTTTTCCTGGGACAGAAACAGGAAAATTCCCGGTTGCGTCGTGCTTCCTTCAAGTACAGAAGAAGTTCAGGCAATAGTTAAAATAGCAAACCGCTATAAGCTTCCCTACATTCCTCTCGGTACATTCTATATTGCCTTATGCGTGCCAATCAAGCCCAACACAATAATGATTGATATGAAGAGGATGGATAAGCTCGTAATAGATGAGGAAAATATGTATGCCATTTGCGAGCCCTATGTAACATATACCGAACTTCAGACGGAAGCGATGAAACTCGGGCTTTATACGAGCGCGCCTTCGTGCGGTGCCCAGGTGTCAGTTGTTGCAAACCATCTCAATCAGGGTATGGGGCAACTTGTCCACCGTGTAGGTTATGCCAACAGGCGCGTGCTTGCCGCCGAATGGATACTTCCCGACGGAGAATTGATTAAAACCGGTTCCGCGGCAAATGACGATGATTATTTCTGGGGTGAAGGTGCGGGTCCCGATATGCGCGGCATAATGAGAGGATGGTTCGGAAATTTCGGTGGTTTGGGAATCGTGACGAAGATGGCGGTAAAGCTGTTTCCTATGCCCTTTAAAGGCGTGCCTAAATCCGTGGGAGTAACGCCGAACACTGCTTTCAAACTGCCTGAAGACCGCTTCAAGTGGTTCACGATATTTTTCCCCACAACAGAAAAGGCAATTGATGCAATGTATGAAATAGGGCATTCGGAAATTGCCGCAGTCAGCGTGCGCGTGCCTTTTATTTGGAGATATATCGCAAGAGCGAAATCAAGGGATGATTTTGCCGCAAAGTGGAACGAGGACAAGCATAAATTCGGTGATTCAACGCCAAGTATGGTTCGCGTTATGCTTGTGGGGTATTCCAGCGAGAAACAGCTCGAATACGAAGCAAATGTTTTAAAGGATATTGTTGAAGAAATCGGAGGCGAAATTGAAGAAGCGACTCCATATTCAAGCGGACAGGTTTTCAAGCTCGGCATTTCAAGCAATGTCACTGTGCCTGCGGGATTTTTTGCCGTAACAAAATTTGCCTTTGATTCTCTCGACCACGCAAGGCGCGCTCTTCAGGAAACATCTGACCTTAAGGAAAATTTCATTCCACCTTTCTTCGATGACAGTGAGGAAAGCGGCTGGATGCAGAGCTACGATATGGGGCATATAGGTTACGGAGAATTCTTCTCCTATTTTGACCGGAATATGGTTGATAAGTTTCTCGAATACGAAGTCGCTTCCATTGACCACGATATCAAGATGGGCGCTTATCCGGGCGCGCAATGGTCACAGCATCACGAACAAATCGGAAAAGCGACGGGAAACTATCATCTGCTTATGGAGAAGATTGGAAAGTC